>CAZOIB010000112.1:0-1568 GCA_964579785.1 uncultured Lysobacter sp.
GGGGGAGTTCACCGTCGGGGAGGCCGTGCTGCGCATGGCCAAACCCTGCGGACGCTGCCAGGTCACGACCACGGACCAGGCCACGGGCGAAGTGACCGGGCCGGAGCCCTTGGCCACGCTGGCCGGCTACCGCGACAGCAAGGAATACGGCGCCCGCTTCGGAATGAACGCGGTCACCGTGCGGACCGGGGAAATCCGCGTGGGGGAGGCCGTCACGCCTTCCTAGCCGCACTCGCGTCCGGCGCCGGCCTGCTCACTCGGCCGTCACGGGCGCCTCCACCGGCTTGTGCGGCTTGATCAGGAATGCTGCCAGTGCCGGCAGCAGGAAGATGGCGCCCAGCATGTTCAGGAAGAACATGAAGGCCAGCAGGATCCCCATGTCGGCCTGGAACTTGAGCGCCGACATCGCCCAGGTGCCCACGCCGAGAGTCATCGTCACCGCCGTGAACACCATGGCCGTGCCGCGCTCCTTCAGCGCCTCGAAGAACGAGGTCGCCAGCGACTTGCCCTCCTCCAGGTGCACCTCGATCCGGTCGTAGAGGTAGATACCGTAGTCGACCCCCACTCCCACGCCGAGAGCGATCACGGGCAGCGTGGAGACCTTGAGGCCGATCCCCAGCAGCGGCATGAGGGCCTCGCACAGCACCGAGACGAGCGCCAGCGGCAGGAGGATGCAGAGTGTCGCGCGCACGCTGCGGAAGGTGATCATGCACATCACCATCAGCGCGCCGAAGATGGCGAAGTTCATCTCCCAGCGCGCCGAATCCACGGCCTCGTTGGTTGCCGCCGTGACGCCCATGTTGTTGGTGGCGAGCTTGAACTCGAGCTTGTCGGAGTTGTTCTTCGCCGCGAAGTCCTTGACGTTGGCGACGAGCGAGGCGATCGTCTCGCCCTGCTGGTCCGTGGTGAAGACGAGCACCTGCATCGCGCTGCAGTCGGGGTTCAGGAGTCCGGTGGCGGTGTCGATCGGGGTGACGCTCTGCGCCATCACCTGCGGGTCGCGCGGCAACTGGCGCCACTTGACGTTGCCCTCGTTGAAGCCGGCGTTCACCCCCTTGGCAAGTCCCGGCAGGGAGATCACCGACTGCGTCCCGGGGGCGTTCTGCATGAACCAGTCGAATTTCTCGATGACGCTCATGAGCTCGTAGTTGGTGCACGCGCCCTGCACGCCCTTCGTCTGCGCGACCACGCCCAGCGTGTTGGTCCCCATCGCGAACTTCTCGATGATCTTCGCGTTGTCCCTGTTGTAGCGGGATTCCGGGCGCAGTTCTGGAACGCCGATGCCGTAGTCACCCACGCGCAGGTCGTGCGCCCCGTAGACTCCCGCCGCAAGGATGACCAGCGAAATCGCGACGATCACCGTCGCCTTGCCTTTCTCCACGCAACCCGAGGCGGCGCCCCAGATTCGCTCGACCTGGCTTTCCTGGTAGGCGTCCTTCGTGGCCGAGTGCTTGGAGATCTGCAGGTGGGAAAGCAGGATCGGCAGCAGCATCTTGTTGGTGATGATCATCCACGCCACGCCCAGCGAGGCCGTGATGCCCAGCTCGCGCACGATGTCGATCGGGATC
>CAZOIB010000113.1:0-5593 GCA_964579785.1 uncultured Lysobacter sp.
GGCTACCCGCTCCTCGACCTGGCCGCGGTCGACACCGACCAGCTCCCGCTCAACCTGCTCGATGCGAAGATCGTCGCCAACCATCGCGTGATCGCCCTGGGCAAGCGCGGCAAGTACCTGTACGTCGGCATGTCCGACCCCACCAACGAGCAGGTGATCCAGGAGGTGAAGTTCGCCACCGGGCTCACCATGGAGCCGGTGGTGGTGGAGGACGACAAGCTCTCGATCATCGTCGCCAAGCTCACCGACACCACCTCGAAGACGCTGGAAATGGCCACCGCGGACGTGGACCTGTCGACGGTGGAGGTGACGGGCAGCGAGTCCCAGGCCGACGCGGCCGTCGAGGAGATCGACGACGCCCCGGTCGTGCGCTACATCCAGAAGATCCTCTACGACGCGATCAGCGGCGGGGCCTCCGACATCCACTTCGAGCCCTACGAGAAGTTCTACCGCATCCGCTACCGCCAGGACGGCGTGCTCTACGACGTGGCGCAGCCGCCGCTCGCCATCAAGGAGAAGATCGCCTCGCGCATCAAGGTGGTCTCCCGGCTCGACATCTCGGAGAAGCGCGTGCCGCAGGACGGGCGCATGAAGATCGTCCTGTCCAAGACGCGCGTGATCGACTTCCGCGTCTCGACGCTGCCGACGCTCTTCGGGGAGAAGATCTGCATGCGCATCCTCGATCCCTCCAGCGCGCAGCTCGGGATCGAGGCGCTCGGCTACGAGCCCGAACAGAAGGAGGCGCTGATGCATGCCATCCAGCGCCCCTACGGCATGGTCCTCGTCACCGGGCCGACCGGGTCCGGCAAGACGGTCTCGCTCTACACCTGCCTCAACATCCTGAACAAGCCCGGCATCAACATCTCGACCGCCGAGGATCCGGCGGAGATCAACCTGCCCGGCATCAACCAGGTCAACGTGAACGACAAGGCGGGGCTCACCTTTTCCGCGGCGCTGAAGGCGTTCCTGCGCCAGGACCCGGACATCATCATGGTCGGCGAGATCCGCGACCTGGAGACGGGCGAGATCGCCATCAAGGCCGCGCAGACCGGCCACATGGTGCTCTCGACGCTCCACACCAACGATGCGCCCAAGACGCTCACGCGCCTCATGAACATGGGGATCGCCCCGTTCAACATCGCCTCCAGCGTGATCCTGATCACCGCGCAGCGACTGGCGCGCAAGCTCTGCGCCTGCAAGCGGCCGGCGGACCTTCCGGAGGAGGCGATGCTGCGCGCCGGCTTCGCGGAGGAGGACCTCGACGGCTCGTGGCGGCCCTACGAGCCCGCGGGATGCGAGGTATGCAAGAATACCGGCTACAAGGGCCGCGTCGGGGTCTACCAGGTGATGCCGGTCTCCGAGGAGATCCAGCGCATCATCATGAAGAACGGGACGGCGATCGACGTCGCCGACCAGGCGCGCAACGACGGCGTGCGCGACCTGCGCCAGTCGGGGCTGCTGAAGGTCAGGAGGGGCCTTACCTCGCTCGAGGAGATCGAGGCCGTGACGAACGAGTAGGGGGGACGGACATGGCGGCTGTTGCCAAGAAGGACACGAAGGACGTCAAGCTCTACAACTATTCGTGGAGCGGCAAGGACAAGTCCGGCAAGACCATCAAGGGCGAGATGCGCGCCGGGGGCGAGCATGTGGTCATGGCCATGCTCCGCCGCCAGGGCATCCAGGTCGGCAGCGTGAAGAAGGTGAAGCAGGGCGGCGGCAAGAAGATCACCGACAAGGACATCACGATCTTCACCCGCCAGCTGGCCGTGATGATGAAGGCCGGCGTGCCGCTGCTGCAGGCCTTCGACATCGTCGGCAAGGGCCACAGCAACGCCTCCGTCGGCAAGCTCCTCATGGACATCAAGACGGAGGTCGAGACCGGCTCCTCGCTCTCGCAGGCCTTCCGCAAGTACCCGCAGTACTTCGACGCGCTCTTCTGCAACCTGGTCGGCGCCGGCGAGCAGGCCGGCATCCTGGACAGCCTCCTCGACCGCCTCGCGACGTACAAGGAAAAGATCATCGCGATCAAGAGCAAGATCAAGGGCGCCCTCTTCTACCCGGTGTCGATCATCGTCGTGGCCCTGGTCATCACCGCGGTGATCATGATCTTCGTGATCCCGACCTTCAAGGACCTGTTCAAGGGCTTCGGCGCCGACCTTCCCGCGCCCACCCAGATCGTCATGAACATGTCCGACTGGTTCGTCGCCAACTGGTTCTTCTTCTTCGGCGGGCTGGGCCTCGGCGTCTGGCTGCTGCTCAACGCCTACAAGCGCTCGGTGGCGATGCAGAACCTGGTGGACCGCATGATCCTGCGCGCGCCGATCTTCGGCGACGTGCTCCGCAAGGCCTCCATCGCGCGCTGGTGCCGCACGCTGTCCACCATGTTCGCGGCCGGCGTGCCGCTGGTGGAGGCGCTGGAATCGGTGGCGGGCGCGGCCGGCAACTTCGTCTACTACGAGGCGACCAAGAAGATCCAGCAGGAGGTCTCCAGCGGCACCGGCCTCACGGTGTCGATGCAGAACACCGGCGTCTTCCCGAGCATGGTGCTGCAGATGACCGCCATCGGCGAGGAGTCCGGCGCGCTCGACCAGATGCTCTCCAAGGTGGCGGACTTCTTCGAGGCGGAGGTCGACGAGGCGGTGGACGCGCTCGCGTCCCTCATGGAGCCGCTCATCATGGTGGTGCTGGGCGGCCTCATCGGCGGCCTGGTCGTGGCCATGTACCTGCCGATCTTCAAGATGGGCACCGCGGTCTGACGCGGGCACGGGGCGGCGTCTGGATCTCTCCGCCCTGCTATCGACACCCGCGTACCTGGCGGTCGCCGCGGGGGTGCTGGGCCTCGTCGTCGGCTCCTTCCTGAACGTCGTGATCCACCGGCTGCCGCTCATGATGCAGGCGGAGTGGCGGGCGGACTGCGCGGAGCTGGAGGGGCGCGAGGTGGCCGAGGAGGCGAAGCTGAACCTCCTCACGCCGGGCTCGCACTGCCCCGCCTGCGGGACGCCGATCGCGGCGTACCACAATGTCCCGGTCGCGGGCTGGCTCGTGCTGGGCGGCAGGTGCGCCGCCTGCCGGGCGCCCATCAGCGCGCGCTATCCGCTGGTGGAGCTCTTCACCGGGCTTGCCTCGGCGTATCTCGCGTGGCACTTCGGGTGGGGGCCGGCGCTCGCCGCCGCACTCGTGTTCACCTGGGCGCTGATCGCGGCTTCGGTGATCGACCTGGACACGCAGCTGCTTCCCGACCGCATCACGCTGCCGCTCCTGTGGCTGGGCCTTCTCCTCAACGTCTTCGGTCTCTTCGTCGACCTGCGCTCCGCGGTGCTGGGCGCGGCCGCCGGCTACCTCATGCTCTGGAGCGTCTACTGGGGCTTCCGGCTCCTCGCGGGCAAGGAAGGCATGGGATTCGGCGACTTCAAGCTGCTCGCCGCGCTATGCGCGTGGACCGGTTGGCAGACCCTGCCGCTCATCCTGCTGGTGTCCGCGGGGTCCGGCGCAGTGGTCGGCCTGGCCGGCATCTGGCTCGCCGGCAAGGGACGCGAGGCGCGCATCCCGTTCGGGCCCTACCTGGCGGCGGGCGGGTTCGTGGCACTGCTGTGGGGACACGAGGCGGTCGTCGCCTATCTCGGCCGCTTCCCGGCGTGATGCGCCGCATCGGGCTGACCGGCGGCATCGGCTCGGGCAAATCCACGGCGGCCCGCCTCCTCGCCGACCGCGGTGCCGCGGTGATCGACACCGACGAGATCTCGCGCGAGCTGACCGGGGCGGGCGGCGGGGCGCTTCCCGACCTGCGCGAGGCGTTCGGCGAAGGCCTCGTCCCCCGCGACGGCGCGCTCGACCGCGCCGCGATGCGCGCGCTGGCATTCACCGACGCCGCCGCGCGCGCGCGCCTGGAGGCGATCCTGCATCCGCGCATCCGCGAGGAGGCGGGCCGGCGCATCGCGGTCGCCGCGGGGCCGTATGCGGTGGTCGTCGTGCCGCTGCTCTTCGAGTCCGGGGCGTGGGCGGGAACGCTCGAGCGCATCGTCGTCGTCGATTGCAGCGAGGCGTTGCAGGTCGAGCGCACGGTCGCCCGCTCCGGCCTGGCCGCCGGGGAAGTGCGGGCGATCATGGCCACGCAATGGCCGCGCTGGCGCCGCCTGCAGGCGGCCGACGAGGTGCTGTGGAACGGCGGCGACCGCGCGGCGCTCGAGGCGCAGTGCGAGCGTCTGCACGCGCGCCTCTGCGCCGGGTAGCCGCCCCGGTGAAACGCCCCGATTTGTCAATTGCGGGACTGATGCCCCACAATCTTGCGATCCCGAATGTCGCTCCGCACCCCGGGGGCTCACCGCGGCCGTGATTACCTACGAATATCCCCTGAACGAGCGGGTGCGCACGCTGCTCCGGCTGGAGGATCTCTACGACCGCGTGCTCTTCTTCCTGCGCCACGACAGCCCGCACGACCACCACGCCTGCCTCACCGGCATCTTCGAGATCCTCGAGGTCGGCAGCCGCGCGGACCTGAAGAGCGACCTGCTGCAGGAACTCGACCGGCAGCGCACCTTCCTCGAGGCGCTGCGCGCCAACCCCGCGATCTCCGAGGAGAAGCTCGACCAGTTCCTCACGGACATCGACCGCGCGTTCCAGAACCTGCATGCGTTGTCGGGCAAGACCGGGCAGAACCTGCGCGAAAACGAGTGGCTGATGGCGATCAAGCAGCGCGCCAGCATCCCCGGCGGCACGAGCGAGTTCGACCTGCCTTCCTACCATTACTGGATGCATCGCCCGGTTGACGCGCGGCGCGAGGACCTCATGGCCTGGATCCGGCCCCTGGACCCCGTCCATGCCGCGCTCTCGATCGTGCTGCGGGTGCTGCGGGAGAGCGGGCGCAGCGTTTCCTTCCTGGCGGTCCAGGGCGTCTTCCAGCAGGGTCCCGGCGAAAAGCCGGCGCAGATGCTGCGCCTCATGCTCCCCGAGGCCCTGGCCTGCGTGCCGGAAATCAGCGCCAACAAGTACGCGCTGAACATCCGCTTCCTCGTTCCCGAAGGGGTGCAGAAGAGCCGCGTCTTCGAGCACGACGTGGCCTTCGACCTCGCCTTCTGCAACCTGTGAGCACGGGACCCGCGCGCCCCGTCCGGCGCGTTGCCTGCCCCGGGTGCGGCAAGCTCGTCGAATACTCTCCCGATAACGCCTGGCGGCCTTTCTGCTCCGAGCGCTGCCGCCTCTCCGACCTGGGTGCGTGGGCCACGGAGTCCTATCGCATACCGCTGCGGGGAGAGGCTCCCGACGGACTGCCGGATGCCGGGGAGGACGGCGGCGACGCAAATCCCATGCCCGCAAGGAAATAAGGTTTTTTTGCGCCAGGTCAAAGGCTTCGGCTAGAATTCGCCGCTAGCCCGCCCCGACCCCCCCGTAGCCGCTTCCACCAGGATCAGCCACCGCAGGTTTGGTCGCCGGCTGCCGGCGACCCGCATTTGAACGTGAAAACGACTGAAAACATGGGCCTCGACATGCTTCGCAAATTTCTCCGCAACGCCGCCCCGGCCCTGGTGCTCGCCTCGGGCGCCACGGCGAACGCCGCCTACGACGTCGACATCCTGCCGCCGGCGTCCCCCATCGC
>CAZOIB010000114.1:0-13638 GCA_964579785.1 uncultured Lysobacter sp.
AGCTCACGCCCTGCACCGCGCGCACCACACCCTGGCGGGTGAAGAAGTGCGTGCTCAGGTCCTGCACCTGCAGCAGCGGCACGTTCGCAGGGCCCCCTGGACGCTTCGCGTCGCGCCCCCGCGGGGGATCGAACGCGACCGGGCGATTCGGATCGTGCTCAGCCGTCATCGCCGCAGCCTCGGGTTGAGGATGTCGCGCAGCTGGTCGGCCACGAGGTTGATGGCCATGATGGTGAGGAGCAGCGCCACCCCGGGATAGAAGCTGATCCAGTACTTCCCGGAAAGGAGGTACTGGAAGCCATTCGAGATCAGCAGGCCCAGCGACGGCTCGGTGATCGGCAGGCCGAGCCCGAGGAAGGAGAGAGTGGCCTCCAGCGCGATGGCATGGGCTACCTGCACCGTGGCCACGACGATCAGGGGCGGCAGGCAGTTCGGCAGCAGGTGCCGGAACACGATCCGTGCCTGGCCGAGGGCGAGCACGTGCGCGGCCTCGATGTACTCCTTCTGCCGCTCGACCAGGGCGGAGGAGCGCACGGTGCGGGCGTAATAGGCCCATTGCACCGTGACCAGCGCGACCACGATCTTGTCGACACCCTGGCCGAGCACGGCCAGCAGGATGAGCGCGATGAGGATCGCGGGGAAGGAGAGCTGGATGTCGACCACGCGCATGACCAGCGTGTCCACCCAGCCGCCGAAATAGGCCGCGACGAGGCCGAACACGAGGCCTATCGCAAGGGCGAAGACGGTGCTTGCGATCCCGACGCCGAGGGAAATGCGCAGCCCGTAGAAGATCCCCGACAGCATGTCGCGTCCCTGGTCGTCCGTGCCGAGCCAGTAGGTCTTTCCGGAGGCCGAACTTTCGCCGGGCGCGAGCTTCGAGTCCATGACGTCGAGCTGGGCGAGGTCGTAGGGATTCTGCGGCGAGATCACCGGCGCGAGGATGCCGATCAGCAGAATCAGTACCAGGAGTGCCAGGCCGACGACCGCGAGGCGGCTCTCGACGAAGTCCGCCCGGAAGCGCGACCACGGGCCGGCCACGGCGGCAGCCGGATCCGCGGCCGTAGGGGTGGAGTCGCCGGTACCCAGCATGGTTCAGTGCGCGGCGGCTGCGCCACCGAGGCGCACGCGCGGATCGAGCAGCGAATAGAGAACGTCCACCACGAAGTTGATCGCGATGAAGAGCGTCACGATCACCAGGAGGTAGGCGACGATCACCGGACGATCGAGCTGGTTGATGGAGTCGATGAGAAGCTTGCCCGTTCCGGGCCAGGCGAAGATCGATTCCGTCACGATCGCGAAGGCGATCACCGAACCCAGCTCGAGGCCGATCACGGTGACGATCGGAATCAGGATGTTCTTCAGGACGTGGACGCCGATCACGCGACGCTGCGTGAGGCCCTTGGCGCGCGCGAACTTCACGTAGTCCTGCAGCACCGCCTCGCGCGTGCCGGCGCGCGTGAGGCGAATGAGCAGCGAGAGCTTGAAGAGGGCGAGATTGAATGCCGGCATGGCGAGATGCAGGAGCCCGTCTGCAGTGAGGAAGCTCACGGGAATGCCGGCCACGGCCAGCACCTCGCCGCGCCCGTTGGAAGGAAGCCACCCGAGCTGGATGGAAAAGACCATGATGAGGACGAGCCCCACCCAGAACGTCGGCAGGCTGAAGCCGAGTATCGACCCGGCCATGATCCCGCGGCCGATGAAGGAGTCGGGCTTGAGGCCGGCGACCAGGCCGAGCGGGATGCCCAGCCCGATGGCCATCACCATGGCCACGAACGCGAGCTCGATCGTCGCGGGAAGCTTGTCGATGATGAGCGAGAGGGCGGGGACGTTGTAGACGAACGACCTGCCGAGATCGCCGCTGGCCGCGCCCTTGAGGAACACCCAGTACTGCTCGAGAAAGGGCTTGTCGAGCCCGAGCGCCGCGGTTGCCCGGATGCGCTCGACCTCGTCGGCCTGCGGGTTCACGAGCATCTCCACCGGGTTGCCGATGGCGTAGACCCCCACGAAGACGAGAAACGACATCAGCACGAGCACGAAGAGGCTTTGCCCGAAGCGGCGGATGGCGTAGGCGACCATGGAAGCCGGAAGTTGACTGACAGGCGGTTCGCGGGGGCCCGCCGGCCCCGTGCCGCGGGTGAGCGCGGCGCGGGGTCACGATCGGAAATCTACTTTGCGGGCTTGAGTCCCATGGCCAACGTGTACTGGTCGGTCCGGGCCGTGTAGCGGTGGCCCTTCGACGTCGCCCAGGTGCTCACCTCGTAGTGGATCGGGATGAGGGCAGTGTCGTTCATCGCCATTTCCGCGGCCTGCTGGATGAGCGCCTCGCGCTTCTTGTCGTCCATCGTCACCAGCGCGGTCGTCAGGACCTTGTCGAACTCGGGGTTGGAGTAGCGGCCCCGGTTGGTCACGCCCATCCCCTTTTCGCGATCGAACGTCGCGAGAAGCGAGCGCAGGCTCGATCCCTGCTCGCCGGACTCCGTGCCCCAGCCCAGCAGCATGTAGCCGAACTCGAGCTTGGTCGCGCGCGTGAAGTAGACCGCGGAAGGCATGGTCTCGACCTTGGCGTCGATGCCGATGCGCGAATAGAACTGCGCGATCGCCTGCGCCACCTTGTCGTCGTTGATGTAGCGGTTGTTGGGGCCGTGGACCGTGAGCGCGAAGCCGTTCGGATAGCCCGCCTCGGCAAGGAGCTTCTTCGCGCCCTCCGGGTCGTGCTTCGCGGGCTTCAACTTCTTGCTCGTGCCGTAGAAGAAGTCCGGCAGCAGTTGCGCGGCGGGCACGCCCTTCTTCTCCATGACGCGGTCGGCGATGGCGTCGCGGTTGATGCCGATCGAGAGCGCCTTGCGCACGCGCGCGTCGCGGAAGGGATTCTTCTCCAGCGGCTTGCCGGACTTGTCCGTGACGAACGGCGGCGACTTCTCCGTGCTCTGGTTCAGGTGCACGTAGATCACGCGGTTCGACACCTTGTCGGAAAGCAGGTACCTGGCATCCTTGCCGAGCTTCGCGATATCCGCCGTCGGGACGGTCTCGATCAACTGCACGTCGCCGGACAGGAGAGCGGCCACGCGCGCCGCGGGGTTGGAAAGGATCTTGAACGTCACCTTGTCCCAGGGCTCCTCGCCACCCCAGTAGCCGTAGTTGGCCTTGAGGACGACGCGCTGGTTGGGCACGTACTCCGCGAACTTGTAGGGTCCGGTGCCGATGGCGGCCTTGCCCGAGTTGTAATCCTCCGTTGCCGCCTTCTCGCCGTTGGCCCTGGAGACGATCATGACCGAGGCGAGATCGCTCGGCAGCAGAACGTGGGCGGTGGCGGTCTTGAAGACGATCGTGTGCGGATCGACGACCTTCACGTCCACGATCGGCTTGGTGAACGTCGCGAACGACGACGGGCTGTTGGGAACGCCGGGGACGCGCTTCAGCGAGAAGACCACGTCCTCCGCGGTGAACGGCGTTCCGTCATGGAAGCGCACGCCCTTGCGCAGCTTGAACTCCCAGGTCAGGTCGTCCAGCGCCTTCCAGGAGGTGGCCAGGCCGGGGACGAGCTTCTGGCTGTCGTCGCGCTTGATGAGCGGCTCGAACACATGCAGCATCATCGAGTTGTTCGGCGAGAGGTTGTGGTAGTGCGGGTCCATCGAGGTGATGGCGGCCTGCAGGCCGATGGACACCTCGCGGTCCTTGGCGGTGGAAAGGGCCGGAAGACCCAGGAGGGCGAACGCGGCGAGCATCAGTCGCAGGGTGCGAAGCATGGCAGGAAGCTCCTTTTATTTCGGGGGGCGCAATGGGGGAAACCCGGATTGCGCCGTGAGCGATGATACCTTCAATCCCGTAGCCCGGGCGCCTCCGGGACGCAGCCCGAAGGCGCATCGGCACGCTGCGGGCAGCCGCGACTAGGACTCCCGGAGCAGGTCCTCGAGTTCCGCCATGGGGGCGTTCTTCTCGATGGCCGCGCTGCCCAATGCGTCGAGCAGGATCAACGTGATGCGGCCGGACTCGTTCTTCTTGTCGCGGCCCATGGCGTCGAGCCAGGCATCGACTGCGAGCGCGGGCGGCCGCACCGGGAGGCCTGCCCGGGCGAGCAGGCGCTCGATGCGATCGGCATCGCCCCGCGGCAACCGGCCCAGCCGCACGGAAAGCCGCGCGGCCATCACCATTCCGGTCGCCACGGCCTCGCCGTGGAGCCACTTGCCGTAGCCTTCCAGCGTCTCGATGGCGTGACCGAAGGTGTGGCCCAGGTTGAGGAGGGCGCGCGGCCCCGCCTCGCGCTCGTCGAGGGCGACGATGTCCGCCTTGATCTCGCACGAGCGGCCGATGGCATGGGCAATGGCGGCGGGATCGCGTTCCAGCAGGCGCCCGACGCCGTCTTCCAGCCATTCGAAAAAGGGGAGGTCGCGAATGACCCCGTACTTGATCACCTCCGCGAGTCCCGCGGCGAGCTCGCGCGCGGGAAGCGTATCGAGGGTGTTGGTGTCCGCGATCACCGCCAGCGGCTGGTAGAAGGCGCCGATCATGTTCTTGCCCAGCGGGTGGTTCACCGCCGTCTTGCCGCCCACCGAGGAGTCGACCTGCGAGAGCAACGTTGTCGGGACCTGGATGAATGGCACGCCGCGCTGGTAGGTTGCTGCCGCGAACCCGGCCAGATCGCCCACCACGCCGCCACCCAGGGCGACGACCACGGTGGCCCGGTCAGCCTGGGCGCGCAGCAGCTCCCCGAACACCCGGTCGAGCGTTTGCCAGTTCTTGTGCGCCTCGCCGTCCGGGATCGTGACGCGAAACGAGCGGGCGCCGCAGGCGGCGAGCGAGCGCTCCACTGCCTGCGCGTAGAGCGGCGCGACCGTGTCGTTCGTGATCACGGCGGCGCGCCTGCCGCGCAGGTATGGCGCGAAAAGCTCGCTCCGGTCGAGGAGGCCCGCGCCGATGTGCAAGGGGTAGCTCCGGTCGCCGAGGCCGACGGTGAGCGTGCGGTGGCTCACTGCGACGGCCCCTGCGGCTGTCGGGCCCGAGCCTCTAGCGCATCGACAATGCGCCCGGCGAGGGTCCCGGCGCTGGGGGAACCGCTTTCGATGACCAGGTGCGCGACCTCGCGGTAGAGGGGATCGCGGGCCTCGAGCAACGCCGCGAGCGTGGCGCGCCGGTCTGCCGTGGCCAGCAGGGGACGCGCGTTGCCGCGGCGCGTTCGCTCGTGCAGGTGCTCGAGTGCCGCCCGGAGATAGACGACGGTGCCGTGGCTGCGCATCAGCTGGCGGTTTTCCTCCGCAAGCACCGCGCCGCCGCCGGTGGCGATAACCGCATTCTCGCGTGCCGCGAGCTCGGCGAGCACCGCCGTTTCCCGGCGCCGGAAGCCGGCTTCGCCCTCGATCTCGAAGATGGTGACGACGGGCACGCCCGTGCGCTCGACGATCCTGCGGTCGCAATCGATGAAATCGCGTCCGAGGCGACGCGCGAGCGCCTTGCCCACCGTGGTCTTGCCCGCGCCCATCATCCCGATGAGAAATATGTTTCCCGGCCCCATTCGACAGGAAGGATAGCGCAGAAAAGTGAAGCCCCGGCACTGCCGGGGCTTCTCGGGGCGAAGCGGCGGCGAATCAGCGGACGGTGAGGCTGTCCTTCACGATCTTCGGGGTCACGAAGATGAGGAGCTCGGTCTTGTCGTCGACCTTGACCGTGCGCTTGAAGAGGTAGCCGACCACCGGGATGTCGCCGAGCAGCGGCACCTTCTCCACCGTGGTGCGCGTGGTCTGCTCGAAGATGCCGCCCAGGACGATCGTGTCGCCGTTGTCGCAAAGGACCTGGGTGGTGACCTTCTTCGTGTCGATCGACGGGATGTTGGCGAAGATCTGGCCCACGGAATCCTTCTTCACCTCGAGATCCATGATGATGCGGTCGTCCGGGGTGATGCGCGGGGTGACGGCAAGCTCGAGAACCGCGGGCTTGAACGCGATCGTCGTCGCACCGCTTGCGGCGGCGGTCTGGTACGGAATCTCCGTTCCCTGGGAAATGACCGCCTTCTTCTTGTCGGCGGTGATCACGCGCGGGCTGGACACCACCTTGCCGCGGTTGTCCGCTTCGAGGGCCGAAAGCTCTATGTTCACCAGGTTGCCGCTGCCGAGGTTCAGGATCGAGAGGGCGAGACTGCCTGCCGCCCCGACGACCGGAAGGTTGACGTTCAACTGCTCTGGCTGGGCGCCGGCGGGAACGATGCCCTGCGGGCCGACGACCGAGCCCAGTCCGGAGCCCGGATTGGTGAGGTTCGCCGAACCGCGCGACAGCGGGTTGAACGCGAGAGGATTGACCGTGTCCAGCAACGTTCCGGAAACGCCGTAGTTGCGATTGCCGGAGCCGTAGGCCGACTGGGTGCCGAAGCGCGCGCCCAGCTGGCGGCCCCACTTGTCGTCGGCGATCACGATGCGGGCCTCGATCATCACCTGGCGAACCGGAACGTCGAGCTGCAGGATGAGTCGCCGGGCTTCCTCCAGCCGCGCCCCCGTATCCTGCACGAAGAGGGTGTTGGTGCGGTCGTCGACCGTGGCGCTGCCGCGCTTGGAGAGGATCTTCTGGTCCTTGTCCGAGAGCAGCTTCTTGAGATCGTCGGCTTTCGCGTAGGAGAGGGCGAAGGACTCGGTTCGCAGCGGCTCGAGGTCGGAGATCTGCGCATTGGCCTCCAGGGCGAGCTTCTCCTTGGCGGCCAGCTCGTCGGTGGGCGCGATCAGGACGACGTTGCCGTTCTTGCGCTTCGACAGGCCCTTCGATTGCAGGATGATGTCGAGCGCCTGGTCCCAGGGAACGTCCTTCAGGCGCAACGTGAGGTTTCCGCCGACGGTGTCGCTGGTGATGATGTTGAGGCCGGTGAAGTCCGCGATGACCTGCAGGACGGCGCGCACCTCGACGTTCTGGAAGTTCAGGGACAGCTTGTCGCCCGCGTAGCCGGGGGTGGCGCTCTGCACCAGCTTGTTCGGGTCTTCCTTGACCGGCTTCACCTCGAGGATGAACTGGGTATCGGTCTGGTAGGCCGAGTACTCCCAGATTCCGCGCGGCTCGATCACCATGCGGGCGTTGCCCGCCTGCTCGAAGGTGTCGACGAAGCGCACCGGCGTTCCGAAGTCACCGACGTCCAGGCGCCGCACCAGGTTCTTCGGGACGGAGCTGTTGATGAAGTCGATCAGGATCGAGCGGCCCTGCAGCCGGATGTCGATGCCCGTGTTCGCCGAGGAGAGATCCACGATCACGCGCCCCTCGCCGGCGTTGCCGCGGCGGAAGTCGACGTCGCGGATGTTCTGGCGCACGGTGCCGGGCACGGCCTCGGCGAAGACGGTGGCCGCCGCGGCCGCCACGGTTCCGGGTGGCGCGCCCGCGCCTGCTGCCGCCTGCGCCCCGTCCAGGGTGACGATGAGGAGCTTTCCGTCGAGACTCGCCGAATAGGCGAGGCTGCGGGCGAGGTTCAGCACCAGGCGCGTACGGCTGGGCGTCTGGACCACGGAGACGCTCTTCAAGTCTCCCTCGCCGGCGTCGATCTGGGTCTTGCCCAGGGCGCTCGCCGTTTCCGGCAGGTCGAAAGCGATGCGGGCGGGGTTGGTCACGGAAAAGTTCTGCGGAACGGCCGGCAGCGCGTTCTTCAGGCCCACCTTGACGAGGATCTTGCCTCCCTGGACCGAGGAGAAATTGATCGACTCGACCACATTCTTGGCCGCGCCTTGCGCCCAGGCGAGCGGCGCGGCGACCGCAAGCAGCAGGGCCATGAATGCGGCACGTATCGCGCCGGTGATTCCGATGCGGAAGAAGTTGGAAGTCACTTTCTATCCCCTTTGCCAGTCTCCTCGAGGAGCGGCAGAACGCTCTGCCGCTCAGCCCAGTCCCCGGCGCTGTCTTGGACGATTTCCTTGAGCTTAATCTCGCCGTCCGTGATGTCGGTGATGAGACCGAAGTTCTGCCCCATGTAGTTGCCCTTCTTCACGCGATAGAGAGTCTTGTCTCCACGCACGATCGCATACATGTCCTGTCCCCGCTGCAGGGTGCCGACCATCTTCAGCTGCTCCAGCGGGAAGGCCTCGAGCGGCTCCTTGCGCCGGTTGAGGTCGGGCGCGAGCCCGCCAACGTTCTCCTTCGCCACGATCTTCCTGGGCTTGAACGGGTCGGGCAGGTCGAAGCCCTCGTAGGTGAAGGGCTCGAACGGCTTCACCGCCGGCAGCGTGTCGATCTTGCGCGGCAGGTTCTTCTCCGAGTCCTTCACGAACTGGCGCAACTCGTCCATTTCCGAGCTGCACGAGGCGAGCAGGACTGCGGCGGCGGGCAGAAGCAGCCAGCGCGTCATTTCTTGGCTCCCTTGGCGGCCTTGTCCTTGACGGTCTTCTTCTGCTTGGCGACTTCTTCCTCGTCGAGGTAGCGGTAGGTCTTGGCCACCGCCTCCATCGAGAGAATGCCCTCCTTGGACGGCGGGTCGATCTTCACGTCGGTGAGCAGGACGATGCGCGGCATCTTCGCCACGTCGCTCGCGAATGCGCCGAGGTCGTGGTAGTTGCCCGTCACCTTGAGCGCCACCGGCAGCTCGGCGTAGAACTCGGTGAAGTTCTCCGTCTGGCTGGGCTTGAACAGCTCGAAGGCGAGGCCGCGGCCGAGTCCGGCCTGGTTGATGTCGATGAGGAGCGCGTCCATCTCGCTCTTGTTCGGCAGCTGCTTCAGGAGCGCCCCGAAGGACTGCTCGATCTCGGCGCGCTGCTGCTTGTACGCCTCGAGGTTCACGGCGAGCTTCTTCTTCTCGAGGAAGGCCTGCTTCTGCTTGTCCACCTCGATGCGTCCGGCCTCGATGGCCTCGGTCTGGCCCTGCCACAGCAGGAGGAAGGCGCCGACCTGGATGGCGAGGAAGATGGCCGCGTAGGCGCCGACCTTGATCGGCCATGGCCAGTTTCCCGGCTGCTTCGGATCGAGGGTGCGCAGTTCGTCGAGGAGGTTCATTTCGCCCCCGCGGGTTTCGCGCCGGCATCCTTCTTGGCGGGACCCTTGGCCTCTTCCGACTTCGCGCGCTTGACCGAGATGTTCATGCTGAACTCACTGACCCGCTTGGTCGCGTTGTTGTCCAGGAAGGCGGCCTTGATCTCGACCAGTTCCGGGTTCTCGAGATAGGGAGATGCGCCGAGGTTGCGCATGAGGGTCGAGACGCGGGCGTTCGACTGCGCGTAGCCGAGCACGTTCACCTTCACGCCGGTCTGCTTGACGGCCTTCAGGAAGATGCCCTCGGGGAGCTGGCGAAGGAGCTGGTCGAGAAGCTGCACCGGCTCCGAGCGGTTGCTTTGCAGGCCTTCGACCACCTGCTTCTTGGCGAGCAGGGAGGCCGTTTCCTCGCGGATCTTGCGAATCTCCTCGATCTGCTTGTCGAGCTTGGCGATCTCGGCCTTCATGTAGGACACGTTCGCCGCCTGCTGCTGCACCTGCTGGTCGAGGAAGAACCAGATGGCGCCCGCAGCCGCCAACCCGAGGACCGCGGAAAGGACGCCGAGCCCGGCAAACTGCTGCTGCCGGCGCTTGCGCTTCTCCTCCCGGTGGGGAAGTAGGTTGATGCGGATCATGACGGGTCGAACCTCCGCATCGCGAGCCCGCAGGCGATCATGAGGGACGGAGCGTCCATCGTGAGGTCGCGGGGCTTGATCTTGGCGGACAGCGCCATGTTGGCGAAGGGGTTGGCGACCAGCGTGTGGACCTGGGTGCGTTGCGCGACCATCTCCTCGAGCCCGTCGAGCATCGCGCAGCCGCCGGTCAGGAGGATGTGGTCGACCTTGTTGAACTGGGTGGAGGTGAAGAAGAACTGCAGGGCCCGCTGGATCTCCAGGACGATCTTCTCGTTGAAGGGAGCGAGGACATCCGGCCCGAAGTTCTCCGGAAGGCTGCCGACGCGCTTGGCCGCTTCGGCCTCCTCGGAGGGCATATCGAACACCCGGGCGATGTCGAGCGTGAGCTGGTTGCCGCCGATCTGCTGCTCACGGGTATAGACGGTCTGGCCGTTGTTGACCACCGAAACGCGGGTGACGGTCGCCCCGATATCGACGATCGCGGTCACGTCGTCCTCCTTGATGCCGGCGGAACCCTCGCAGATCAGCTCGAAGGCGCACTGGGCAGCATAGGATTCCACGTCCATCACGATCGTCTTGAGGCCGGCGGCCTCCGCCGCCGCGATGCGATCCTCGATCTTTTCCTTGCGGGAGGCGGCGATCAATACCTCGACCTCGTCTTCGCCGGAGGGGGCGGGACCCACCACCTGGAAATCGAGGTTCACCTCGTCGAGGGAGAAGGGAATGTACTGGTTGGCCTCGTTCTGGACCTGGTCTTCCATCTCCTCCTCGCGCTGGTTGCCCGGGAGGATCACCTTCTTGGTGATGACGGCCGCGGCCGGCAGGGCCAAGGCGACGTTCTTGATGCGGGAGCCGAGGTTCTTGTGGGCACGCTTGATCGCCTCGCCCGCGGCCTCGATGTTGGCGATGTTGCCGTCCACCACCGTATCCTTGGGCAATGGCTCGATCGCATAGCGCTCGACGCGATAGACGTTCTTCCCGGCTTCCGCGATCTCCACCATCTTCACGGAAGACGAACTGATGTCGCAGCCGATGAGCGGCGGCGTCTTGGCCTTCAGGAAGTCGAATTGGGCCGCTAGTTTTTCTTTAAGCATAGTGGAGGCTTAGCACCCACTGCGAAGAATCTACTTTAGATGCTAGCAACAAGTCCTAGGAGTGTAAAGCATTTTGTCGGGAGGGCCGCGGAACCCCTGCCCGTCTATAATGTCCCGGCTACATGCCCGCGAAGCGGGAAGCCTTATCTTTTGCCCGCCGCCCGCCCATGACCTCCCGTTGGTGGTTTTACCCCGCCCTCGTCGCCGCCTCGCTGGTCTTCGTGGCTGCTGGCGTGGGTGCGTTGACGGTCATCCTGCTATGGCCGAACCTGCCATCGCTCGAGGCCCTGACCGACTACCGGCCCAAGATTCCCCTGCGGGTGTACAGCGCCGAAGGCGACCTCATCGGCGAGTTCGGGGAGGAGAAGCGGGCTGTCGTCAAGATCGCAGATGTGCCTGCGGTGATGAAGCAGGCCATCCTGGCGGCCGAGGACGACCGTTTCTACCAGCATGGCGGCGTCGACTACGCGGGAGTCGCACGGGCGGCGGCCGCCAATCTCCGCGGTCGGCGGGAGGGCGCCAGCACGATCACGATGCAGGTGGCCCGGACTTTCTTCCTCACCCGGGAGAAGACCATCGCCCGCAAGCTCTCCGAGGTCCTGTTGTCGTTCAAGATCGAGGCGAGCCTCACCAAGGACCAGATTCTCGAGCTGTACGTGAACCAGATATTCCTGGGCAGCCGCGCCTACGGCTTCGCATCAGCCGCCAACGTCTACTTCGGCAAGGGACTCGCGGAGTTGACGACGGCGGAGGCGGCGATGCTGGCGGGCCTTCCGCAGGCCCCTTCCCGGCAGAACCCGTTCGTGAACCCCAAGCGCGCCCAGCAGCGGCAGCATTACGTCCTGCGCCGCATGAACGAGCTGGGCTGGTTGCCGGCGGAAGCCTACAAGGCCGCGCTGGCCGAACCCATGCGGCTGAACGCCAGCCAACGTGAGGCGTTTCCCCTGCGGGCGGATCATGTCGCGGAAATGGCCCGGGCCGCGGTGTTCGAGCAATACGGGGAATCCGCCTACGTAAGCGGGTTGCGCGTCGAGACCACCGTCCGCCGGGTGGACCAGGAGGCGGCCAACGCCGGCCTGCGCCAGGGCGTCCTCGATTACGACCGACGCCATGGCTACCGCGGCCCGGAGGGCTACGTGAAGCTTCCCGACGCGGCCGGAGCGGAGCTCGACGAGGCGATCGAAGAGGCGCTGCACGATCGCGAAACCGTGGGCGACCTGGTCAGCGCAGTCGTCCTGGAAGCCTCCGCCAGGGAAGTGAGCGCAGTGATGCGGCGGGGCGATCCCGTCAAGATCGCGGGCGAGGGTCTTCGTTTCGCAGCCAGGGCGCTTGCCGACCGGAGCAACCCGGACCGTGCCATCCGGCGCGGTGCGATCGTTCGCCTCCAGGCGCTCGAAAAAGGCGGCTGGAGCATCGCGCAGGTGCCCAAAGTCGAGGCGGCCGTGGTGTCCCTGGACCCCGCCAACGGCGCGATTCGCGCGCTGGCCGGCGGATTCGACTTCGCGGCAAACAAGTTCAACCACGTGACCCAGGCCTGGCGCCAGCCGGGATCGAGCTTCAAGCCGTTCATCTACTCTGCGGCCCTCGAGAAGGGGTTCACGCCGGCCACCATCCTGAACGATGCGCCTTTCGTGATCGACGCCGCCAAGACTGGCGGCCAGTTATGGGAACCGAAGAACTACGACGGCAAGTACGAGGGACCGATGCGCCTGCGCACCGCGCTCGCGAAGTCGAAGAACATGGTGTCGATCCGGGTCCTGCAGGCCATCGGCCCCGGCTATGCCCAGGACTACCTCGAGAAATTCGGCTTCGACCTCAAGCAGCATCCTCCCTACCTGACCATGGCGCTGGGTGCCGGGTCGGTCACCCCGCTGCAGATGGCCGGCGCCTATGCGACGTTCGCCAACGGCGGCTACCGGGTAAAGCCGTGGTTCATCAGCCGCATCCTCGACAACCGCGGCGAGAAGCTCTACGAGGCGAAGCCGGAGGTGGCCGGGGCCGATGCGGAGCGGGTGCTCGATCCCCGCAACGCCTTTCTCATGACCAGCCTCATGCGCGACGTCGTGCGGCAGGGCACGGGCGTGCGCGCCATGGCGCTCGGACGCCAGGACCTGGCCGGCAAGACCGGCACGACCAACGATCACATCGACGCGTGGTTCGCGGGGTTCCAGTCCTCGGTCGTGGCGGTGGCCTGGATAGGGTTCGACACGCCGGCGCCGATGGGGGCCAACGAGACCGGCGGGATGGCGGCACTGCCGATGTGGATGACCTACATGGCCAAGGTGCTGAAGGAGGAGCCCGAATCCGACTTCCAGCCGCCGGAAGGTGTCGTGGCCCTGAGCATCGATCCGGCCTCCGGAATGCGCGAGCCAGACGGGCGCAGCAAGACCGTCGAGTTCTTCTACCAGGAGTCGTTGCCGCGATCCGGCGAGGAAGGGGCCGTGGCGCGGGAGACGGCCCGGCCGCCGGAAGAAGTGAAGAACCAGATCTTCTAGAGTCGGGGACGCAATCCACCTTGGGCAGGAACAGGTCCCGCCGGGACGAAAACCTCCGTCGCCACCTCGCCTATCTGGCGGCGCGCCTCATGGCCGAGGAAGGCATCCAGGACTTCGCGTTTGCGAAGCAGAAGGCCGCCCGCCAGGCGGGGCTCGCCGACTTGCACGCCCTCCCCGACAATCGCGAAATCGAAGCGGCCCTGCGCGAGTACCAGGGCCTGTACCAGAGCGAGAACCAGCCCGGGGAACTGCGCCATCTGCGCGCGGTGGCCGTCAAGGTGATGCGCGACTTTGCCCAGTTCGGGCCGTTGCTCGTGGGATCCGTGCTCAACGGGACGGCAAACCAGTTTTCCGACGTGACGCTGCAGCTGTTTGCCGACGATCCGAAGAACATCGCCCTGTTCCTCGCGAACCGTCGCTACCGGTTCGACCAGGCGGAAAAGCGGGTGCGGATCGGCGACGACTGGGTGGACGTCCCGCAGTTCCTCCTCG
>CAZOIB010000115.1:0-3879 GCA_964579785.1 uncultured Lysobacter sp.
CAGCGTCGGCGCCCTGATCCCCAGGAGCATGGTGGTCTGCGCCATGTCGCGCCCCGCCCGCGCGCAGGCCATGTAGCCCTCGACGCCGGTGCCGAGGATCATCCGGCGCACCTTCTCGACATCGCCGGGCGCGCGCTCGATGAAGGGCTCGGTGAACCAGCGTTTGATGGTGGTTTCGGCCAGTCCGGCGACACCCAGCTTTTGCGCGATGGCCAGGCGATCCTCCCAGAGGCTGCGCGGCGGCATCTCGCTCGCCGTGTCGCACAGCGCGAGCGACAGCACCCGCGCCGGGAAGCGGGCGCCCAGCTGCTGGCCGATCATTCCGCCCATGGAGAGGCCGACGAAGTGCACCGCGCCGATGCCGAGCGCATCGAGGAGGCCGACGGCATCGTCGGCGAGCATGGCGATGGTGTAGGGGCCGGGCGGCGTTGACGACCGGCCATGGCCGCGGGTGTCGTAGCGCAACACGCGATAGCGGTCGGCGAGGGCGCCAACGTTCCAGTCCCACATGTCGTAATTCGACAGGAGGCTGTTGCTCATCAGCACGATGCGGCCAGCGGCAGGGCCATCGAAGCGGTAGGCGATGTCGGCGCCGTTCACGTGCACGGAAGAGGTCATGGGGCCTCAGCGGTTCCAGTCGGGATGCTTCTCGTGCAGTTCGCGATGCTGTTCCAGCAGGACCTGGTAGAAGGAGAGCCGTTCCGGGGCGATCTTTCCGGCCGCGCTCGCGGCGATGATCGCGCAGCCCGGCTCGGAGAGGTGCGCGCAGTCGTTGAACTTGCAGGCGCCGAGGAAGGGCCGGAACTCGCGCATCGCTTCGGCGATCTGGCCCTCGGTCAGGTGGAAGAGGCCGAAGGACTGGAAGCCGGGCGTGTCGACGATGGCCGCGTCGCGGTCGAGCCGAAACATGCGCGAGAAGGTGGTGGTGTGCGTGCCGATGCCCAGCGACGCCGAGATCTCGCCCACCCGCGCGACCTCGTTCAGCACCAGCGCGTTGACGGTCTTCGACTTGCCCATGCCGCTCTGCCCGACCAGCAGCGTGATCCGGCCCTCCAGCAGCGGCAGGAGTGCGGCCGTGTCGAACTTGGCGGACATGGAGATGACGGTGTAGCCGATCCGCTCCCAGGGGACGAGCGTCGCGCGGGCGGCCTTGTGCTCCTCGAGGTCGGACTTGTTCAAGGCGATGATCGCCGGGATGCCCGCGGCCTCGCAGGCCACCAGGCTCAGGTTGAGGAATGCCTCGCTGAACGCGGGCCTGGGGGCGAGGAGGATCACCGCCTGGTCGACGTTGGCGGCCAGCGTCTTCTCCTTCCACTGGTCGGAGCGGAAGAGGATGTTGCGCCGCGTTCCCACGCGTTCGATGGAGCCTTGCGCGGAGCCGGTGAGGCGCACCTCGACGAAGTCGCCGCAGGCCGCATCCTGCTTGCGGCCCTTGCGGCTGCAGACGATCTGGCGGCGGTCGGCCAGCTCGACCAGGAAGTCGCGTCCGAAGTCGGCGACCACGCGCCCCTCGACGACGACCTGCTGATCCCGCTCGCGCCGCGTGGTCATGCAGCCCGCGGCGGCTAGAGGTCGAACAGCGCGTCGATCTTGGCCGCGCAGATGAAGTCGTTTTCGGAGAGCCCGCCGATGGCATGCGTCCAGTACGACACCTTGCACTGGTTGTAGCCGACGGCGAGATCCGGATGGTGGTCCTCGCGGTGCGAGATCCACGCCGTCGCGTTCACGAACGCCATCGTCTCGTGGTAGTTGGCGAAGCGGAAGATCCTGGCGATGGCGTTGCCTTCCCGCGACCAGCCGTCGAGGCCCTTGAGGAGCGGGCCGACCTGGGCATCGGTGAGCGGGGCCACGCCGCCCTCGCAGGGCAGGCACTTCTTGCGGGCGAGTTCGTTCATGTCGGTGGGGCTTCCGGAATGCTAGGCAACCACGCTGGCGGGCCTCGCTGCGAGTTGCCGCAGGTGCGCGATCCGGATGGCTGCGGGAGGATGGGAATCATACACGAGGGAGTGCAGCGGATCGGGCGTGAGGGTGGCCGCGTTGTCGCGATAGAGCTTGCCCAGCGCGCTCACCAGATCCTCGGCGCTGGCGTGCTGCGCGGCGAACTCGTCGGCCTCGAATTCCTGCTTGCGCGAGATGAGGCTCGCCAGGGGCTGGAAGGGAAACGTGAAGACGGGCGCCACCAGCATGAACGCCGCGAGGAGTGCGCCGGTGGCGGGCGGATGGGCGAGGCCGAATGCGGCGGCGAATGCCGGCTCGGTCGCCACCCAGCCCAGCACCGCGAGGAACGCGAACGCCAGCGCAAAGCGTACCGCGAGGAGGCGCGGGATGTGGCCGCGCGCGAAGTGCCCGAGCTCGTGCGCGAGCACCGCCTCGATCTCGCCCTGCGTGAGGCGCTCGACGAGGGTGTCGAAGAAGACGATCCTCTTGGCGCGCCCGAAACCGGTGAAGTAGGCATTGCCGTGGCTCGAGCGTTTCGAGCCGTCCATCACGACGAGCCCCTCGGCACGGAAGCCGCCGCGTGCCAGCAGCGCCTCGATGCGGCTGCGCAGTTCGCCTTCCTCGAGGGGGGTGAAGCGGTTGAAGAGCGGCGCGATCCAGCGCGGGAAGATGGCCACCAGCAGCATCGTGAAGGCGACCCAGGCGATCCAGGCCCAGACCCACCACCAGGCGCCCGTCGCGGCGATGAACCAGCACACGGCGAGCACCAGCGGGGTGCCCAGGGCCACGGCGAGAGCAACACCCTTCGCGAGGTCGGCGGCGAAGGTGGCGGGCGTGGTCTGGTTGAAGCCGTGTCGCGCTTCCACGCGGAAGGTGCGCCAGAGGTCGAATGGCAAGCTCGCCAGCGCGCCCGCCGCGATGAAGCCGAACACGGTGGCCAGCTCGCGCGCGTAGCCGTCGCCGAGTTGGCTGCGGGAAATGGCGTCGATCCAGGCGAGGCCGCCACCGACGCTCAGCACCAGGAGCAGCACGCCGTCCACACACACCGTCTCGACGGCGGCAGCGCGAATCTTGTCGCGCGTGTAGTCGGCCGCCTTGCGGTGCGCTTCCGGCGGCACGATGGCGGCGAAGGCGTCGGGGACGCGGTCGCGGTGCCGCGCCACATGGCGGTCCTGGCGCTGGAGCAGCCACAGGCGCCAGGCGAGGGCGGCCAGCGCGAAGGCGACGAAGGTGGAGGCGAAGGTATTCAAGTTGGCTGGTGGAGGGCGTTGGCCCGTGACACAATCCGGGCGCACCCACTCTCTTCAGGTTCTATGGCACAGGATAAGGCACCGCTCGTCTGGGTCGACATGGAAATGACCGGGCTCGTTCCGGAGCGCGACCGCATCATCGAGGTCGCGCTCGTCGTCACCGACGGCGAGCTCAACACGATCGCCGAGGCGCCGGTCTGGGTGATCCACCAGCCCGACGAGGTGCTGGATGCGATGGACTCCTGGAACAAGGGCACGCACGGACGATCAGGCCTTATCGACAAGGTGAAGGCCGCGAAGTTCAGCGAGGCCGACGTCGAGACGATGATCGTCGAGTTCCTGAAGCCCCTCGTGCCGGCCGGCACGGCGCCGCTCGCCGGCAACACTGTGCACCAGGACCGGCGCTTCATGGCGCGCTACATGCCTGCCTTCGATGCCTACCTGCACTACCGCATCGTCGACGTTTCCACCCTCAAGGAACTGGCGCGCCGCTGGCGTCCCGACGTCTTTTCCGGCGTCGTGAAGGAGTCGAAGCACGAGGCGCTGGCGGACGTGTACGAGTCGATCGAGGAGTTGCGCTACTACCGCCGGACCTTCCTGCGCGCCGATCCCGTGGTGCCGGACACGGTGTCAGGCACCGCTGTCTGACTCCACGGCCCAGTCGCGGGAACGTTCGACGGCGCGGCGCCAG
>CAZOIB010000116.1:0-3538 GCA_964579785.1 uncultured Lysobacter sp.
CATCGTCGATTACCACTGAGGTCACCAATGGCAAAGCTGCCCAATGTCCACCCGGGTGAGGTCCTCCTCAAGGACTTCCTGGAGCCCATGGAAATCAGCCAGAACGCGCTGGCACGAGCGATCAATGTCCCGCCTCGCCGCGTGAACGAGATCGTGCTGGGCAAACGCGGGATCACCGCGGATACGGCGCTGCGCCTTGCGGCATTCTTCGGAACGTCCGAGGGCCTGTGGCTCGGATTGCAGGCGGATTACGACCTCGAGGAAAGCCGCGCGGGAATCAAGGCGGACCTGCTTCGCGCCGAACAGGCCCGAGCCGAATACCTGGTCACGAAAGCGCCGCGCAGATCACGCTGACTGCCGGCCCGAACGTTCCGCGCCGTCCCAGCGGAACGAGACTGCGCGACCGCCCAGCGCCCCGAGCACTGCCTCCGCCGCGGCCACGCCGCGATCGTTGGCCTCCTCGAAGAGCGAGAGCCCGCTCGCGTCGGCGTGGGCGAAGTGCAGCCGCCCGCGGCGCCCGACGATGGCCCTGCGCGCATCGCCCCAGATGAGCCCCGGTCGCGGGCGCACCATGGCGTGGCCGTTGGCGAAGACATCGACGCGGGTCGTGATGGCGCGGATCTCCGGGTGGGGCTTCGCCAGGTCCGCCAGTGCCGCCTCGGCCCATTGTTCCCGCGTGGCGGATGCCAGGCGCTTGCGTCCCGCGGCGGGTGCCTCGCCCGCCAGTGGCAGGTACCAGGTCAGCACCGTGGGTCCGGGATGCGTCGCCACGCCCTGGTGCGTTGCCACCACGTAACCCAGCGACGGGCTGTCGTAGATCACGTTGTCCCAGGCGAGCGGCGCGCCGTGGTCCACGTGGGGAGGCTCGGACAGGGTGAGGTTCGCGGTGAGCCAGGGCGCGTAGTCGTAGGTACGCAGGGCCGCGACCAGATTACCCTCACCCCGGCCCTCTCCCAAGGGAGAGGGAGAACTGCGTGCGGCGAAACCGAACGGAGCGGCCCAGATCACGTGCTCGGCACGGATGTCGATCGCGCGCTTCTCCTGCGCCAGGTACACGCCGAGGACGACCTCCTTCGCGCCCTCCTCGATGCGGTGCACGAGCGCATCGGCGAGCACGGGGAACCGGTAGCGTTCCATCAGGCTGCGCACGACGAAGCCGTTGCCCTCCGGCCAGGTGAGCACCGCGTCCGCCTCCGGATCGCGGCCGCCCGCATCGCGGCAGGCGAAGTAGTGAATACCGGCCCAGGCGGAGACGTCGCGGTAATCGCAGCCGTAGTCGTCGCGGCAGGCGTAATTGACGAGCCAGTGCACCGCCTCGGAACGGAAGCCTTCCGCGCGCAGCCAGTCGTGCATGGTGATGCGGTCCAGCGCGAGGAGCTCCGCGTCGCGGGAGGAGAAATCGAGAGGAATGGCGAACGCGCGCCGGCCATCCTTGCCGCGCAGCGCCTGGAAGTCGCGCATGCGTTCGTGGAAGCGCTGCCACTCGTCCGCTTCCGCCGGCGAGCGCCCGGCAAGTGGCGCGAGCCCCTCCTCCCACGTGCCATTGCGGTAGTGCCGCTCCTGCGGCGCCTGGCAGAGTGCGCGCTCGTCGTAGCGCGGCCTGTCGGCGTCGGGGTTGCCCTGGAGCACGCCGAGTTCGGCGAGCAGCAGGCGGGTGGCACGCGACTCCCGCGTCGGCAGCGGGATGTAGTGCGAGCCCCACGGGTAGCGGCTCACGGCGTTCTCGCCCCAGCGCGCGTTGCCGCCCGGCCGGCCTTCAAGCTCGACGAGCTCGAAGTCGTCGAATCCGGCCTTGCGCAGCCGCCAGGCCGCGGACAGGCCGGAAATGCCGGCGCCCACGATCACGACCCGCTTGCGCCGGGTTTCAACCGCCTTCGGCAGGCCGCCGTCGCGCAGGCGGTGCCCGAGGAGCTGGTTGGTGCCGATGAGATCGCCGGGCGGCAGGGCGGGCTTGCCCCGGGCGCATCCGGTCGCCAGCAGCGCCGCGCCGGCGCCGAGGAACTCCCGCCGGTCCATCAATCGGACGACCCGCGCCGCCACTCCGACTCGAAGGTGGTCACCAGCACCTGGTTGTTGAGGCGGTTCACCTCCGCGGGCACGCGCGCCATGTCCTTCGGGAAGGCGAAGAGCGCCGGGTGCATCTCGGGCGTGACGAAGCGCAGCTCGAACGGGTACTTCTCCGGCGGCGCGTATGGCGCGTTGGAGGCGATGATGAATCCCCACTCCCCGAACGAGGGCACCAGCGCGTGGAAGGGCTTCACGGCGAAGCCGACGCTCTCCAGCGTGGTCACCACGGTCCAGAACGACTTGCGCGCGTAGAGCGGCGAGGTCGACTGGATCACCGCCATGCCGCGCGCCGAGAGCCGGCGCTTGAGCACGTGGTAGAAGGACGCGGTGTAGAGCTTGCCCAGCGAGTGGTTGCTCGGGTCGGGAAAGTCGGCCACCACGAAATCGAACTGCTCGCGCGACTCCTCCAGCCAGACGAAGGCATCCGCGTTGACCACCTTTACCTTCGGCGAGTTGAGGGCGTCCGCGTTGAGGCTGCGCAGCGCCGGCGCCTGCGCAAAGAGCTTCGTGATCGCCGGGTCGAGGTCGACCAGGGTGACGCTCTCGATCTGCGGGTACCGGAGGATCTCGCGCAGGGCGAGGCCGTCGCCGCCGCCCAGCACGAGAGCGCGCCGCGCCTGCGGGAAGGAGGCGAGCGCCGGGTGCACCAGCGCCTCGTGGTAGCGGTACTCGTCGAGGGAACTGAACTGCAGGTTGCCGTTGAGGTAGAGGCGCAGGTCGTCCCGCCAGCGCGTGACCACGATGCGCTGGCCGCGGCTGGTCTCGGCATGCACGATGCGGTCCGCGTAGAGCTGGTGCTCCGCGAACTCGGTGAAGCGCTCGGCGAAGGCGAGCCCGCCGGCGAGTGCCACGATCACCGCCGCGCAGCGCAACGCCACCGCCCGCGGCGCGCGCAGCCGCGCCCGGAACAGCCACACGGCCCAGAGGGCCACGACCGCGTTCATGAGCCCGAACAGGAACGCGGTGCGGATGAGCCCCAGCCGCGGGACGAGCACCAGCGGGAAGGCGATGGACACCGCGAGCGCCCCGATGTAATCGAAAGTGAGCACCTGGGCGACGAGGTCGCGCAGTCCCAGCCGCTCGCTCAGGATGCGCATCACCAGCGGGATCTCGAGGCCCACCAGGATGCCGACGGCGACCACGAGCCCGTAGAGCACCACGCGGAAGCCCGGGCCGGCGTAGGCGAAGGAGAGGAACATCACCGCCGCGGAGAAGCCGCCCAGCACGGCGATCAGCAGCTCGATGTCGATGAAGCGGACGACCAGGCCCGAGACGACGTAGCGCGACAGGTACGAGCCCACGCCCATCGCGGCGAGGTACACGCCGATCACCACCGAAAACTGCGTGATCGAATCGCCCAGCAGGTAGGTCGAGGCGGCAGCGGCGATGAGCTCGTAGACCAGCCCGCACGCCGCGATGACGAACACCGAGGCGAGCAGCGCCCGGTTGAGCGTCTCCGAGGCCGGCAACG
>CAZOIB010000117.1:0-5817 GCA_964579785.1 uncultured Lysobacter sp.
GTTGCCGACCCGCCGGTCGACAGCACGCTCGTGCCTTCCCTGGAAAACCTCTACGCCGTCTACAAGATGCTGCTGGGCGCGCGGACCAAGCGCGGCGCCATCGACTTCGACTCGGTCGAGACGCAGATGATCTTCGACGCGAAGGGCAAGATCGAGCGCATCGTGCGCGTGCAGCGCAACGACGCCCACCGCTTGATCGAGGAGTGCATGCTGGCGGCCAACGTGTGCGCCTCCGACTTCCTGCAGCAGAACCAGCAGCCGACCCTCTACCGCATCCACGAGGGGCCCACGCCGGAGAAGCTCGAGGCGCTGCGCTCCATGTTGAAGGACTTCGCCCTGACGCTCGGGGGCGGCGACGAGCCGCACGCCAAGGACTACGCGCAGCTCCTCTCGCGCATCAAGGAGAAGCCGTACGCGGGGCTGCTGCAGACGGTGATGCTGCGCTCGCTGCGGCAGGCGGTGTACAGCCCCGACAACGTCGGCCACTTCGGCCTGGCGTACGAGGGCTACACGCACTTCACCTCGCCCATCCGCCGCTATCCGGACCTCCTCGTGCACCGCGCCATCAAGGCGGTGCTGAACGGCACGCGCTACGAGGCCGGCGACTGGAACGCGCTGGGCGTGCACTGCTCGGAAACGGAACGCCGCGCCGACGATGCCACGCGCGACGTCGAGAACTGGCTCAAGTGCTACTTCATGCAGGATCACGTCGGCGACGAGTTCGAGGGCACGGTGAGCGGGGTGGCGGGCTTCGGCCTCTTCGTCACGCTGGACGAGCTCTTCATCGACGGGCTGGTCCACATCTCCGACCTCGGCAACGACTACTACCAGTACGACCAGCAGCGCCACCTGCTCAAGGGCGAGCGCACCGGCATCCGCTACCAGCTCGGCGCGCGCGTGAAGGTGCGGGTGGTGCGGGTGGACATCGAGACGACCAAGATCGACTTCGTGCTGGTGGACGGGACGGGCCGCGCGCCTGCCGCCGAGGGCGAGATGCCCCACGCGGTGCCGGTGCCGGTGGCGGTGACGAAGAAGCCGCGCGACCAGGACAAGAAGCAGACCCGGATGGACACCCGTCTTACCGACGGACCCAGGAAGAAGCGGAAATGACCGGTACCAGGTACATGTACCTGGTACATGTACCTGGTACGAGGGGGAGTCGATGAAGACGCTGGCAGGATTCCACGCGGTGAAGGGGCGCCTGAAGCAGGGGGCGGGCACGGTGCACGAGATCTACGTGGACGCGGCAAGGTCCGACTCGCGCATGAAGGAGCTGAAGGCCATCGCCGACAAGCTCGGCGTGCGGCTGATCACCGTCGATGCCAAGCGCCTGGACGGCATGGCCGGCGGCGCGCGCCACCAGGGCGTGGTAGCGATGGCCGATGAGGTGCGCATGCCGCAGTTCATCGAGGACGTGCTGGAGGGGCTGGAAGAGCCGCCGCTCCTGTTGCTGCTCGACGGCGTGCAGGATCCGCACAACCTCGGCGCCTGCCTGCGGGTGGCCGACGGGGCCGGGGCGCATGCGGTCATCGCCCCCAAGGACCGCAGCTGCGGGCTGACCACCGCGGCGGCCAAGGTCGCCTCGGGCGCGGCCGAAACCGTTCCCTATATCGTCGTGACCAACCTGGCCCGCACCATGTGCGACCTCAAGGAACGCGGCATCTGGATGGTGGGCACGGCCGACGATGCGCCGCAGACCCTCTGGCAGGCCAAGCTCGAGGGCGCCCTCGGCCTCGTGCTCGGTGCCGAGGGGGAGGGGCTGCGCCGCCTCACCCGCGACACCTGCGACCACCTCGTCTCCATCCCCATGCTGGGGTCGGTGGAAAGCCTGAACGTTTCCGTGGCGAGCGGTGTCTGCCTCTACGAAGCCCGCCGCCGCCGGAAGTCCTGACGTACCAGGTACATGTACCTGGTACATGTACCTGGTACCAAAACGCCAAGGAGTTGCCCGATGCGCTTGTTTCGCCTGATCGCCGCTTGCCTCACGTTCCTTGCCACCGCCCCGGCACTGGCCCAGGCGCCGCTCCCGAAGGGCGTCACCAAGGTCCACTCGGTGGAGGGCATCACCGAGTACCGGCTGGAGAACGGGCTCAAGGTGCTGCTGTTCCCGGACGCGTCCAAGCCGACCATCACCGTGAACATCACCTACCTCGTCGGCAGCCGGCACGAGAACTACGGCGAGACGGGCATGGCGCACCTCCTCGAGCACCTCGTGTTCAAGGGCACGCCGAAGAACCCGGACCTCTGGCAGCAATTCAACCAGCGCGGCGCCCGCTCCAACGGCACGACGTGGCTCGACCGCACCAACTACTACGAGATCCTCCAGGCCAGCGACGACAACCTCAAGTGGGCGATCGAGATGGAGGCCGACCGGATGGTGAACTCGTTCATCCGCAAGTCCGACCTCGACACCGAGTTCTCCGTCGTGCGCAACGAGTTCGAGATGGGCGAGAACTCCCCCTTCGGCGTGCTGCTGAAGCGCCTGCAGAGCATCGCCTACGACTGGCACAGCTACGGGCGCTCGACGATCGGCAACAGGAGCGACATCGAGAACGTGAAGGAGGCCAACCTGCAGGCCTTCTACCGCACCTACTACCAGCCGGACAACGCGGTGCTGCTGGTCGCGGGCAAGTTCGACGAGGCGAAGGCGCTCGCCCTCATCGCCGGCGCCTTCGGCCCCATCCCGAAGCCCGCCCGCGCGCTGCCGGAATTCTGGACGGTGGAACCCACCCAGGACGGCGAGCGCGAGTTCCGCATCCGCCGCAAGGGCGAGATACAGATCGTGGCCCTCGCCTACAAGGTGCCCGCGGCGCTGCACGCGGATGGCGACAGCATCGCGTTCGCCAACAACGTGCTCACCGACACGCCCACCGGCCGCCTGCACAAGGCGCTGGTGGAGACCGGCAAGGCGGCGCAGGTGTTCGGCTTCCCGCTGGTCGGCGTGAATCCCGGCCTGCATCTCTTCGGCGCGGTGGTGAAGAAGGGCGATGCGGTGGAGCCGGTGCGCGACGAACTGGTGCGGATCGTGGAAGGATTCGCTGACGCGCCCGCGACCGCCGAGGAGATCGCCCGCGCGCGCAAGAACTACGAGAACAGCTTCGAGAAGACGCTCGCCAACCACGAGTCGATCGGCGTGCAGATGTCCGAGTACATCGCGCTGGGCGACTGGCGGCTCTTCTTCCTCTCGCGCGACGACCTGCCCAAGGTGACCTCGGAAACCGTGGCGAAGGCGGCCAGGGCCTACTACCGCCGCGACAACCGCACGGTCGGCCTCTACCTGCCCGAGGACAACCCGCAGCGCGCCGAGATCCCCGCCTCGCCCACCGTGGCGGAGGTGATGAAGGACTTCAAGGGCAAGGCGGACGCGAGCGTGGCGGAAGCATTCGATCCCTCGCAGGCCAACATCGATGCCCGCACGAAGCGCATGCAGTTGGGCGGGCTCAAGGTGGCGCTGCTCGCGAAGAAGAACCGCGGCGAGACGGTGAGCGTGTCGCTGCGCCTGAACATGGGCGACGAGAAGAGCCTCTTCGGGCAACGCACGGTGGCGCAACTGGCCGGGCAGATGCTCTCGCGCGGCACCACGCGCTATACCCGCACGCAGCTCTCCGACGAGCTGGACCGCCTGAAGATCTCCGGTCGCGTCGGCGGCGGGGGCGGCACTTTCCAGACGACGCGACCCAACGTGGAGGAAGCCCTGAAGCTCGCGGCGCACATCCTCAAGGAGCCGTCCTTCCCGGAGAGCGAGTTCGAGCAGCTGCGCAGCCAGAGCATCACCTCGATCCAGGCGCAGATGGCGGATCCGGAGGCGCGCGCATCGGAGGCCCTCTCGAAGCACTTCAATGCCTATCCGAAGGGCGACTGGCGCTACAGCCCGACGCTGGAGGAATCCGCCGCCGACCTGAAGGCCGCGAAGCTCGAGGACGTGAAGCGTTTCCACCGCGAATTCTACGGCGCGGGCGCGGCGGAGATCGCGATCGTCGGCGACTTCGACGAGGCCAAGGTGGCGGCGCTGCTCAAGGAGCTCTTCGAGGGCTGGAGCGCGTCGAAGCCCTACGCGCACGTGCCGTCAAAGCACGCCGCCGTCGCCGCAGCCAACCTGGCGGTCGCGACACCCGACAAGGAGAACGCCATCTTCCTCGCGCGGCAGAACCTGGACCTGCGCGACGACGACCCGGATTACGCCGCGCTCTACATGGCCAACTACATCGTCGGCAGCGGCGGCGGGCTCGATTCGCGCCTGGCCAACCGCCTGCGGCAGAAGGACGGGCTCTCCTACGGCGCCGGCTCGGGCTTGAGCGTGCCCTCGGTCGACCGCGCCGCCACCTGGAGCGCCTACGCCATCGCTGCGCCGCAGAACATGGCGCGGGTGGAGGCGGCGTTCCGGGAGGAGATGGAGCGGGTGCTCAAGGACGGCGTCACGGAGGCGGAGCTTGCCAAGGCCAGGTCGGGCGTCATGCAGCAGCGCCTGCAGACGCGCGCGCAGGATGGGCCATTGGCCGGCGGCTGGACCTTCTACATGCACCACGGGCGCACCTATGCCTTCTCCAAGGCCTTCGAGGACCGCATCGCGGCCCTCACCGTGGCGGACGTCAACGCCGCGCTGCGCAAGCACCTCGACCTGGCGAAGGTCACCATCGTCAAGGCGGGCGACTTCACGAAGAAGTGATTCCGGTACCAGGTACCGGTTAGCGAACGAGCAGCTGGGCCAACCCCGCGCAGCCGTCCTCGACCATGTCCAGCATGAGGTCGTAGTCGCGCGCGGTGCCGCCGTAGGGGTCGGGAATGTCCCTGCCGTGAAAGCGCTCGCCGTAGTCGAGGAAGAGCTCGATCTTGTGCTTGCAGCGCGTCGGCGCGATCTTGCGCAGGCTCGCGAGGTGCCCGCGGTCCATGCCGAGCAGCAGGTCGAAGTCGTCGAAATCGGTCGCCCGCACCTGGCGCGCCACCAGGTTCGCGAGGTCGTAGCCGCGCAGGCGGGCGCGCTCGATCGCAAGCGGGGAAGGCGGCCTGCCGACATGCAGGTCGTGGGTGCCGGCCGAGTCGAGCTGAAAGAGTTCCACACCGCCCCTGTCCGCCAGTTGCCTGCGCATCACCGCCTCGGCGGTGGGGGACCTGCAGATGTTGGCCGTGCAGACGAACAGGATGGAACGCATGCGGAATTGTAGCAACGCGCGTTCTTCGCGGTACCAGGTACCGATCAGAGGATCGTGTAGACGAGCTTGATGTACTCGGAGACGAGGAACTGCGCGCTCCGCCGGCTCGTCCACCAGCGCTCGGGCACCCACCATTTCGGGCGGGAGGGGACGAAGTGCAGCTCGATGCCGCTGCCGGCGAAGGCGCGCCCCCAGATCACCGACAGCCGGCGCATGTGCGGCGGATCGCTCAGCACCAGGATCCGCTTCCAGCCGTGTTCCCGCGCGAGCCTGAGCCCGATGAAGGCCTCGTCGTCGGAGTTCGTGCTGAAGGCATCGAGCAGGATCGATTCGGCGGGGATGCCGGCCCGCTTCAGCAGGTGCGCGCGCCAATGCATTTCGAGCAGCTCGGCCTCGGGGATCACGTCTTCCATCCCGGTCATGACGAAGGTCCGGACCAGCCCCTGGCGGAAGATCTCCGCCGCCTGCAGCTCGCGATCGCCGGCGCTGCCGCCGAGCACGAACGCGGCATCGGCGCGCACGGCCGCCTGGCCGGGCGAGGTCAGGAAATCCGGCGCGCGGACCAGTCCGTAGGTGCCGAGCGCGGCCACGAGGGCAAGCACGACGACCGCCCGCGCGGCAGTGGAGCGGAGGAGGGCCATGGGGGTGCATTGAAGCACGATCCGGG
>CAZOIB010000118.1:0-10195 GCA_964579785.1 uncultured Lysobacter sp.
ATCTCGACGAACGAGGGCGCGCCCGGGGACGGGCAGCGGTAGAAGGTGCCGACCATGGGGGACTTGAGGGTGTGGCCGGTGGGGGCGGCTGGGGCCTCCGGCGGCGTGGCCGGCGCGGCCTGCGCCTGGCCCCCGGGAGCGGCGAGGGCCATCTGTCCCGGCGTGGCCATCACCATGGGAGGGGCTGTCCCGGTGCGGCTGATGCGCACGCGTTCCTCGCCCTCCGTGATTTCGAGTTCCCCGATGCCGGACTCCTGCACCAGGTCGATCAGTTTCTTCAGCTTCCTGAGGTCCATCGTGCTTCCTCCGGCGCCGTGGCGACTAGCCCCTTGTGGGGGCGAGGCGGGCCAGGGCGGCCTCCAGGGCCAGTTCGTAACCTTGCGCGCCGAGTCCGGATATCACACCGACCGCGAGGTCGCTGAAATAGGAGTGCTTCCGGAAGGACTCGCGGGCGTGCACGTTGGACAGGTGGACCTCGATGAACGGGATCGCCACCGCCGCCAGGGCATCGCGCAGGGCTACGCTGGTGTGTGTAAAAGCTGCAGGATTGATGATGATGAACGCAGTTTCGTCGCTTTTCGCGGCATGAATGCGTTCTATCAGGGGGGCTTCGGCATTGTTCTGGAAGGTGTGGACGGCGATCCCGGCCGCCTTGCCCCGCTCCGCCAGGCGGCGGTCGATTTCGGCCAGCGTCACGTTTCCGTAGACGTCCGGCTCGCGGGTGCCGAGCAGGTTGAGGTTGGGGCCGTGGAGAACGAGGATGCCGGACATGACCGACGAGTTTGCCGGAAGTCGATGCAAGATGTCCAGCGTTCGCCGAAGTTCGCCCGATGGCGGCACGAATTCCGCTTTGCCGGCCTTGAGAGCGCAGGGTGAGTCAGGACTAGCGCAGAAATTAGCCGAAAATGGACTAAATTCGAAGAACTTGAGCCTACTTTCCGGTAATTGCCGACAGCCGGGAATTCAGATCCGCCTCGGAATACAGGCCGATCCGTGATTCCAGGACACGTCCCTGGTCGTCGAGCAAAACTGTGTGAGGCAGCACACCCAGCCGGTTGCCCAGGCGCCGCGACAGGTCCATCACGTCGGCGCCGCCGATCCACAGGGGGTAGTTGATCGCCAGTTCACGACCGAAGGCGGCGACCTTGGCGGGATCGTCCTGCGCCACGCCGACGAACTGCACGCCGCGCCCCTGCCAGCGCGACTGCAGCTTCACGAACCCGGGCATTTCCTCGCGGCACGGGGTGCACCAGGTGGCCCAGAAGTTCACCACCAGGACCTTGCCGGGAAACTGCGCCAGGGTGCCCGGCTTCCCGTCCGCATCCGCAAACTGCGCGGCCAGGATCGCCGCCGGAGTCGCATCGACCGGGCCCGACGGGATTTGCGGGGGCGCGGCGCCGCGTCCCGCGAGCCACAGCGACAAGCCGCCCAGCAGGGCCAGCAGGCCGAACCCGACGGCCGGCAGCCACCGCTTCATCGCGGCGCGTTCCGCATCGGCGCGGGCGAGTCGGTCACGCGATAGCCCGGCGGGATGTTCACCACCACGTCCTGCGGGAAGGGCGAGTAGCAGATGCGCCCTTCGGCGCAACCCTGGGCGGTGATGCGGACCTTGTAGCGCCCCGCCTTGGCGATGCTCACGGCGAACGGCAGGTGCACCACGAGACGCTCGCGGTAGATGACCGACTTGCCGAGGAAGGGGTCGTCGACCGTGACGCCGGGGGGGAACTCCGGCGCCCCCACCAGGAGCGTGGCGGGCGTCACGTCGAAGCGCATGCGGTCGCGGTAAAGGTAGTAGCCGGGCGCGATGCGGTATTCGATGTCGATCCCGTGGCGCTCGGCCCCTTTGGCGGAGGGCTCCCCGGCGATGAGCCTGGCCGTGGGGTGGAACGCCTGGTCAGGATCGAGCGGTTCGTCGCCGGACGGCACGGCCGCCTGCGCCAGGCACGTCGCGAGGACAGTCAGGATCAGGGCTGTGACGCGTTTCATTTGTCGGTATTCGTTTCGGGGACAGGCTTGCATTCGGAGGCAACCCACCCCAGATAATTCTCGAGACCCTGGACTACGGGAAGGGCGATGATCTCGGGCAGCGCATAGGGATGCAGTTCGCGGATCGCGCGCTCGAGTTCGTCGTAGGCTTCGGTGGTGGACTTGATGATGAGCGGCGTTTCCTGCTCCTGCTGCAGGCGTTCCTCCCAGCGGTAGAAGGAAGTGGCCGGGGCAAGGACGTTCACGCAGGCGGCGAGGCGGCGCTCCACCAGGCTGCGCGCGAGATTGAAAGCGGACGCGGAGTCGGGTAGGTTTGTGAGTACGGCGATGACGCCCATGAGGAAGGGTCGTATGAGGTTACTGCTGCTTGCCATCTTACTGGGTTTCCCCCTGCTGGAAATCGCGCTGCTCGCGCGCCTAGCGGAGCTGCACGGCTGGTGGGTCCTCGCGTGGGTCGTGCTCGCGGCCGTGGCGGGCGTGGCGCTCCTCAAGGAAGCGCGATTCGCCCTGGTCGCCCGGCTCGGTGCCGCGCTGGCCGCGGGCCAGTTCTCCATTGCCGCCTTCGTCGACAGCGCGCGCACCGTCCTCGCCGGTCTCTTCCTCATCTTCCCGGGCATCATCTCGGACTTCATCGCCCTGCTGCTGCTGCTGCTGCCGCGCCAGTTGCCGGAACCCGTCCATGTCCACGCGCGTCCGCAGGGCCACGTGATCGACGGCCAGTTCCGCCGCGAGCGGTAAGCGCCCGCTTCAATCGGGTAGAATTCGCTGCTTTTCGACGGATGGCCGGACCGCGGCCACCGCCGCAATTTCACGCGAGAAAGACTCCCCAGTGTCCGAATCCCCCTCCCCGGCCGCGCGCCAGGTGCGCCTCGAGCCGAGCGGCCGCACTTTCACGGTCAATCCCGGCGAGACCGTCCTCGAGGCCGGGCTGCGCGAAGGCGTGGGCCTGCCCTATGGCTGCCGCAACGGCGCCTGCGGTTCCTGCAAGGGCGCGCTGAAGAGCGGCCAGGTGGTCTATGGGGAGCACCAGGACCGCGCGATCACGGCCGCCGAGAAGGCGGCCGGCAAGGCGCTCACCTGCTGCACGAAGCCGCTGTCGGACCTCGTCATCGAGATCCGCGAGCTGGCGGGACTCAAGGACCTCACCATCCGGACGCTGCCCGCGCGCGTCGAGAAGGTGGAAAAGCCCGCGGAAGACGTCGCGATCCTCCACCTGAAGCTTCCCGCCGCGGAGCGCCTGCAGTTCCTGGCCGGGCAGTACATCGACATCCTGATGAAGGGCGGCATCCGGCGCAGCTACTCGATGGCCAACGCGCCGCACGACGACACCCACCTGCAGCTGCACGTGCGGCGCACGCCGGGCGGGGTGTTCTCGAAATACGTCTTCGAGGAGATGAAGGAGCGGGCGATCATCCGCTTCGAGGGGCCGCTCGGCTCCTTCTACCTGCGCGAGGACTCCGACAAGCCCATGATCCTCGTCGCGGGCGGCACCGGATTCGCGCCGGTGAAGGCCGTGATCGAGCACGCCTTCCACAAGGGAATCGACCGGCCGATGGTGCTCTACTGGGGAGTCCGCACGCTGGCCGACCTGTACCTTCCCGAGCTGCCGGTGAAGTGGCAGGAGGAGCACCCCGGCTTTACCTTCATCCCCGTGCTGTCCGACCCGGCGCCGGAGGACGACTGGATCGGCCGCACCGGCTTCGTCCACCAGGCGGTGCTCGACGATTTTCCGAGCCTGGCCGGCTACCAGGTCTACGCCTGCGGCGCCCCGGCAATGACGGACATCGCGAAGAAGACGTTCATCGGGGAGCGCGCTCTTCCCGAGGACGAGTTCTACTGCGACGCCTTCACCTACTCCGCGCCGATGCCCTAGACCTACCGCGCCAGCGCGGCCTCGATCTGGGCAAAGCTCGCCGCGACCTCGTAGGTGGGCACCTCGACGCCGAGACGGCGCGCGATGTCGGAGGCGGAAAACAGGCCGCAGATGCGCTTGCCGCCCTCGTCGGTCACGAAGGTGTGCATGCGGCCCGCCGCCTTGAGGGTCGCGACGATGTGGCCAACCTGGGCATGGGTGACGCCCTGCAGGTCGATCGCCTCCAGCGCGCTCGCGCGGGTCATCAGGTCGGAAACGAGGATCTCGTGGTGGCGCACGCCGCGCTCCTGCATGAAGCGCACCGGCTTCTCGCCGAGCAGATCGGTCGCCGTGATGACGCCCACCACGACGCGCTCCGCGCTTTCGACGAACAGGAGCCGGATCGCGCGCGCCTTCATGAGCGCATTGCACTCGGCGATGCCGCGGTCGGGCGTGATCGTGGCGGCCGTGACGCTCCGCAGGTCGGTCATCGCCTCGAGGGCCGGCGACTCGAGGGTGAGTCGCGCGCGCGGCGGCGGCGTGGCGACGTGCGCCCCGGCGTGCAAGGGGTGGTGCATGAGAGCGCAATGGTCGCGGATCACGTCCGGCTCCTTTCTCGACGATTCGTGAATGGTGAGAGCCCGCGCTATCCGGCCAGCTCCGCGCTGCGGCGGAAATGGCGGTCGGCCTCGTGCGGCTTGCCCAGTTTTTCCATGAGGGCGGCGAGCGTCATGTGCCCTTCGTGCGTGGGCTCCAGCGCGAGGCTCGCCTCGATGTAGCTCTGCGCCTTGCCCCAGAGCTCGCGGTGCATGCAGAGCTTGCCGAGCGTGAGCAGCAGGGCGGGATCGCGCGCATGGGCGCGCAGCCATTTCTCCGCGCGCTCGATGAGAGGCAACGCCGAAGTGCCCGCACAATCCGCATAGAGCGCGACCAGCGCCGCATCCCACGCCGCCTCGAGGGCCGCTTCGACGATCGCCTGCGCTTCCGCGGTGCCGCCGAGCGCAAGGTGGTAGCGCGCCGCCGTCGCCGCGATGGCGCCGTCGACGCGCAGCTCGGACGGCAACTGCTTCCAGTAGGAGGTGAGTGCCGCCGCATCCTGCGCCTTGCGGTTCAGGTTGCCGAGGTGCGCGGCGCGCCGCGACGCGGTCGCCTGCGCTTCCGAGAGCCCGCCCAGCTTCGCCAGCGTGGCGGTGGTGGCGAGCATCTCGTCCCAGCGCCGCAGCGCCGTTTCCGCCGTGAGCCGCATGCTCAGCAGCCGGATGTTGCGCGCGTCGCGGCCGGCAAGGTCCTTCAGGACGGCGAGCGCTTCCTCGTGACGCCCCTGCGAGAGCAGCAGGTCGGCCAGCGTGGTGAGGCGCGCCTGGTCCACTTCCGGGGCCGCGCCCCTCGCCTGGTCGAGGAACTGCTCGCGCTCGGCGAAGCGACCCAGCTCGTGCGCGCTGCGCGCGGCGATGATCGCGGCGACGGCCTTGCTCTCCTCGCCCTCCATCGCGGTTGCCGCCGCCTTCTCGGCGCTGGCGTAGCGGCCCTGGAAGAAGGCGAGCAGCGCGTCGTTGAGCGCCTGGCGCGTGCGCGAGCGCGCCCGCTCGGCACGATAGGCGCGCACGCGCGCCGGAATCGCGATGAGGGTGGCGACGAGGCGCGCCACCACGTGGAAGGCGATGTAGCCCGCGAACACCAGCACGACGAGGAGGTTCAGCGACAGCTCCATCCGGTACGGCGCGGCCACGATCACCACGTAGCCGTCCGACTGCCGCGCGATGAGCGCGATGCCCACCGCGACGGCGGCGAGGACGACGGACCAGATCGCGAAGCGCATCGCCGGCCTAGCGCTTCTCGCGCGCCGCGCGCGCGGACCTTGCCGCGGCGAGGCTCGCGTTGATGTCGGGCGGGCTGATCGACACCGGGCTCTCGGCGAGCAGCTTCAACGTGGCCAGCGCGTTCACGTTCACGCGCGCCTTGGCGTCGAAGTACTTGCCGATCCACGCCTGCGCGGCGCGGATGTCGTCGCGGAAGGAGCGCTCGTCGCGGGCCAGCAGCGCCACGCGCGCGGCGAGGAGGCGCAGCTTCAGGTTCTCGCGCAGGAAGAAGCTCTGCGCCGGCGCGAGGAGGGCAGCCTCCGACGGGGCGATCTCGCGGATGCGCACGAGTCCCTTGAGTTCCTCCCAGAGGTTGCGCAGGGCGCGCAGCCAGCCCGGCTCGGCTTCCGCGGCCGGCTTCCCCTTCGCGGCGGTCCGCGCCGCGGGCAGCGTCTCGGAGACGATCAGTGGCAACGTGTCCACCTGCTGCACGAGGGCATCGAGCTTGACCGCGATGCCGACGGTGTCCACCAGGGGCAGGGCCTTCAGGCGATCCATGTCGGCATTGAGGGCGCGGCGCAGGTTGGCCACCTGCAGCTTGTCGGCCCGCGCGAGGCGCTGGTCCGCCGCCTGCAGCGCGATGAGCGCGCCGCGCACGTTGCCCGCGAGCTGCAGCTGCTGGCTGGCGAGGATCAGGAGCTGCTCCACCTCGGCCAACGTGCGGTCGTCCGCGCTCCTCGAAAGCTCGCGATACATCTCCTCGACGGCCACGCGGCTTTCCTGCGCGTCGGTGACACGCGACTCGAGCTCGGCGATGCGTGCGAGCGCCTCGCGCAAGCTGCCCTGCGCCTGCGCGAGCCCGGTCTTCGACTGCGCCAGTTCCGCCCCGAGGTCGGCGATCCGGCCGCCGGCCGATTGCGCGAGCGAGGAGAAGGACTGGTGCGCGTTCCAGGCGAGGCCGGCGGCGACGGCGGCCACCGCGATGGCGAGCGCCACGGCCCAGCGCGCCACGGAATCGGCGCCGCTCGCGGCCGCGCGCGGCAGCGGAAGAGTGTGCGGTTCGGGAAGCGGGGAACTCATGAATCCTTTCGCATTTGTGCCAGCGCCTCGACGAGGCTCGATGATCCGGGCCCGGTGACCACGATCCTGCCGAACGCGGCCGCGCTCTCATGGTTCGCGATGGCCGGGTGCGGCACCACCAGCGCCACGGACGTCCACGACGCCGTGCCGGCGAGTGCCAGGAAATTGTCCACCGTTTCGGCGCTCATTGCATGGACGGCAGCGATATTTCCTTGCGCGGCTGCCGCCAGGAGCTCGCCGGGATCGGAGGCCGGCCGCTCGCGGCGATAGCACTCCACGTAAGCCACCGTCGCCCCGCGCCCCTCGAGCGTGGTGCGCAGGTGCTCGCGTCCGCCCACGCCGCGGAAGATGACGACGCGGCGTCCGGCCACGTCCCGGAGCTCCCGGCAGGCGAGCAACGATTCGCTGTCGAATCCGGTGGCGGGCGCGATCACGCGTGCAAAGCCGGCTGCGCGAAGCCGGGCCGCGGTGGCCTCGCCGATGCCGGCCACGGGAGTGCCGGAGGGCCATGACCCCGCCTCGCGTGCCGCTGCGACGCCATGCTCGGCGGCGTTGGCGCTCACGAAGATGGCGAGCGCCGCCGATCCCAGCGCGGCGAGCGCCTCGCGGCTGGCCGCGGACAACGCGATGGGCTGGATGGATAGCGCCGGGAACACGATGACGCGGGCGCCTTGCGCCTCGAGCGCGGCGGCGAGGGCCTCGCACTGCGCGCGCGGGCGCGTGAGGACGACGCCGAGTCCCGCCAGGGGGCCTGCCGCGTTCACTGCCGCGGCTGGGCGAGGAGGTCGAGCACTTCGCGCCCGCCCCGGGCGAGGATCCGTTCTCCCAGCGCCTGCCCGAGCGCGCGCGCATCCATTGCGGACCCCTGGACCTGCTCGCGCACGAGCCGCGAGCCGTCCGGAAGCCCCAGGAAGCCTTCGAGTACGAGGGTTTCGCCGGTGATCGCCGCATGGCCCCCCAGGGGCACCTCGCAGCTTCCTTCCACCACCAGGCCCAGCGCCCGCTCGGCCTCGGCCGCGGCATGCGCGGCGGGATCGACGAACGGCGACAGGAGTTCGGCGAGGTCGGTGCGCGCCGCAAGAAATTCGATGGCGAGCACCCCCTGCCCGATGGCCGGGAGGGCCAGCGACAGGGGCAGCAGCTCGCGGATGCGCTCGCCGAAGCCGAGACGCTTCAGTCCCGCCGCGGCGAGAATGATCGCGTCGTAGTCGCCCGCCTCCAGCTTGGCCAGGCGCGTGTTCACGTTGCCGCGCAGGGGCCGGATCACGAGTGCGGGATGGGCGCGCCGCAGCTGGCATTCGCGCCGCAGGCTCGAGGTGCCCACCACCGCGCCCGGCGGGAGTGCCGCGAGCGAGGCGTGGCGGAGGGAGACGAAGGCGTCGCGCGCGTCCTCGCGCGGCCCGAAGGGCAGCATCGCGAATCCCTCCGGGAGCTCCATCGGCACGTCCTTCATCGAGTGCACGGCGATGTCGGCCAGGTTGTCGGCCAGCGCGACCTCGAGTTCCTTGATGAAGAGGCCCTTGCCGCCGACCTGCGCCAGCGGGCGGTCGAGGATGCGGTCGCCCTTGGTCGTCATGCCGACGATCTCGACGGCGATCCAGGGGTAGCGCTCCGTGAGGCGCGCGGCGACGTGCTCGGTCTGCCACATCGCGAGGCGGCTTTCGCGCGTGGCGATGCGGAGGCGTTGGGGAGGCAAGGCGGTCGAATCGGCGTGGAGGTGAGAGGCGCGGAAATCCTACCACGCGGCGCAAGTCGGCTCGCCGCGACAGTCGAGGACCGTCCGCAATTGCCGCGGGCAAAAAAAAACGGGCACCGAAGTGCCCGTTCAAATCGGCATCTCCTGGAAACTCAGTTGTAGGCGGTCTCCCCGTGGGCGGAGATGTCCAGGCCTTCGCGCTCTTCCTCTTCCGGCACGCGCAGCCCGATGACGAGGTCGGCGATCTTGAACGAGATGAAGGCGACCACGCCGGACCAGAGGAGCGTCACGCCGACGGCCTTCGCCTGCGTGACCACCTGCGACACGATCGAGTAGTCGGCTGCCTTGATCATCGTGCCCGTCACCCAGTCGGCGGTGAAGCCGGGGCCGCCGAGGTCGGGCGAGTTGAAGACGCCGGTGAGGAGCGCGCCGAGGATGCCGCCGACGGCGTGCACGCCGAAGACGTCCAGCGAGTCATCCGCGCCCAGGAGCTTCTTCAGGCCGGACACGCCCCAGAGGCACACCGCACCGGCGATGAGGCCGATCGCGAAGGCGCCCGGGATGCCGACGTTGCCGGCGGCCGGCGTGATGGCCACGAGACCCGCCACGGCACCGGAGGCCGCGCCCAGCATCGAGGGCTTGCCCTTGAACATCCACTCGAAGAAGATCCAGGAGAGGACGGCGCAGGCGGTGGCGAGGAAGGTGTTCATGAAGGCGAGCACGGCGAAGTTGTTGGCCTCCAGCGCGCTGCCGGCATTGAAGCCGAACCAGCCGAACCAGAGCAGCGACGCCCCGATCATGGTCATGGGCAGGTTGTGCGGCGTCATCTTCTCCTTGCCGAAGCCCACGCGCTTGCCCACCAGGTAGGCGCCCACCAGGCCCGCGATACCGGCGTTGATGTGCACCACGGTGCCGCCCGCGAAGTCGAGCGCGCCCCACTGCCAGATCATGCCGGCCTTGGCATTCAGGGCGTCGACCAGCTTCGGATCCGTGTAGGCGTCCGGCCCCATCCAGAACCACACCATGTGCGCGATCGGCGTGTAGGCGAACGTGAACCACAGCACCATGAACAGCAGCACCGCGGAGAACTTCACGCGCTCGGCGAAGGCGCCCAGGATCAGTGCGCAGGTGATCGCGGCGAACGTGGCCTGGAAGGCGACGAACAGCAGCTCCGGGATCGGCGTGGCCTTGGAGAACGTGGCTGCCATGGCGAACTCGCCCTTGGAGGAGTCGAACGTGCCGTTGAGGAACAGCCGGTCGAAGCCGCCGATGAACTGGTTGCCCTCCGTGAATGCGAGCGAGTAGCCGTAGACGCACCAGAGCACGACGATCAACGAGAACACGACGAAGACCTGCATGAGCACGCTCAGCATGTTCTTCGAGCGCACCATGCCCCCGTAGAACAGCGCTAGCGCAGGAACGCTCATCAGCAGCACCAGGGCTGTCGAGGTGAGGAGCCACGCGACGTCGCCCTTGTTGGGCGTCGGCGCGGGTGCGGCAGCAGGAGCCGCGGCGGGCGCGGCCGCAGCCGGAGCGGGCGCCGGAGCGGCGTCCGCGGGCTTCGCGTCGGCCGGAGCGGCAGCGGCCGCAGGTGCCGCCGCCGGAGCGTCGGCCTTTTTCTCCTGCGCGACCGCGATGCCGCCGAAGGCAAGTGCGGCGGTGACCGCGATGAGACTGAGTAGGCGTTTCATGGATGGTTCCCCTTGTGTCCTAGAGTGCGTCCGCGCCGGTCTCGCCGGTACGGATGCGCACGACCTGCTCGAGTTCGAAGACGAAGATCTT
>CAZOIB010000119.1:0-2040 GCA_964579785.1 uncultured Lysobacter sp.
GTGGGCGCGCGAGAAGATCGCCTCGCACATCGACAGCCTGCGCGACGGCGCCAAGGAGGAAGAGGTGCGCGACGCGGTCGTCGAGATCGCCCTCGCCCACCACCTCGTCAGCAAGTACACCAGCCTCGTCGCGGTGGACAAGACGCCGGTGCGCCCGAAGGAGGACGAACTCAAGTCCGGGGCGATCCCGACCAACCTGCCGGAAGGCTGGGAGTACGGCAAGGTCTTCGGCGAGCTGCCGCAGGGCGCCACCGATTCGCTGTGGAACCTGCTGGCCGGCTTCCTCACCCTGCTGCTGGCGATCGGCTTGTATCTCACCGCGCGCCGCACGCCGGTCGCGCTGAGGAGGACCTGAGATGAAAACCCTGACCTTCAGCCGTCCCGCCTCCCGCGAAGACTGGCCGCTCGGCGTCGAATGCGCCTGGCCGGCGGCGATGCACGCCGCCCCCGCCCGGGCCGTCGTGCGCCCGCGGGCGAGACGCTGGCAGCTCTGGCTCGCCGCCGTCGCCTTCAGCGTCAGCCTCTGGCAGCTCGGCCAGGGCGCGTACATCCAGGCGAAAGCCTGGCTGGCGCAGGTGCTGATCAAGCAGGCCTGGGCGCGCACGCTGGATGGCGAGCAGCACGCCAGGCCCTGGCCCTGGGCCGACACCTGGCCGGTGGCGCGCATCAATGTGCCCGGCCGCGACATCGAGCGCTACGTGCTGGCCGGCGCCAACGGCCGCACCATCGCCTTCGGCCCCGGCCACGTCTTCGGCACGCCGCTGCCGGGCGAGACCGGCAACAGCGTCATCGGCGCCCACCGCGACACCCACTTCGCCTTCCTGCGCGACGTGCAGCCGGGCGAGGAGATCGTCGTCGAAAAGTCAGTCGGTGGGACACGGCGCTACCGCGTCGCCGGCGCCGAGATCGTCGACAAATCCGATACCCGCGTGCTGGCGCAGCGCCTCGGCGAGTCGCGCCTGACGCTGATCACCTGCTACCCCTTCGACGCCCTGCGCGCCGGCGGCCCGCTGCGCTACGTCGTCACCGCGAAAGCCATCTGAAAGGAGACACCGCATGAAAACCTCGTCCGCCCTCTGCTTCTCCGTCGCCCTCGCCAACACGCGCGCCTTCGACGACAACTCGGGCTACCCGCGGCCGATCCTGGTGCCGCGGGTGGACAAGCTCGTCGTCGACAAGGCGCGCCGCCGCCTGACGCTGATGGGCCGCAGCCGCGTCGTGCGCAGCTACCGCGTCTCGCTCGGCGGCGAGGGCAGCGCGCCGGCCGGCCGCTACGTCGTCAATGGGCGCAACCCGAAGAGCCCCAACCATCTCGCCCTGCGCCTCGCGCGCCAGGCGCCCGCCGCAGCCGAGCGCGCCGGCGGCGGCCTGCAGCTGCACGGCACGCCCGACTGGCTCGGCCCACTCGCCGTCGCCCTCAAGGGCAGCGACTGGACCACCGGCGGCATCGCCGTCGCCAACGCCGACATCGAGGAGATCTGGAACCTGGTGACCGACGGCACCCCGGTGGTGATCAAGCCTTAGCGGCGTGCAGCCCTCGCAGCGCAGTGGTCAGCGTGCACGTCCGCATGCGGTCGAGGAAGGGCCGCGCCCGTTCCGCCAGGAAGGCGGTCGGGCAGTGCAGGCGCAGCTCGTTGAGCGATTTCGTCGCGCCCTCGATGACGACGCGGCCGCGGCCCATCACGCAATAGCTCTGGCCGGGCGAAAGGAAAACGTCGCCCGGCTCGCCCGTCACCGTCACCCAGAGCAGGCCGCTCGTGGCGTCGATGACGACGCCCCGGGCGTCCTCGAGCACCAGCGTCTCGCCATTGGCGAGCGGAATCGGCTTGAGCTGCAAACAGTAGTGGCTGGTCGTCATGGCGGCCTCCTGCGAAGCGGTGCAGCCAGTCTAGGATTCCACCCCCTACCGATACAGATACAGCAACGCCAAATTGTTACCCGTACAGTTTCGCGTTTTGGCAAACTGTGCCGGTCGATCCGGGGCGCAACTGTATCTGTTGCGGCCCGCGCCCCCTCTCCACAATGGCGGGGTCATCGGGA
>CAZOIB010000120.1:0-1592 GCA_964579785.1 uncultured Lysobacter sp.
CTCGCTCACCGCGCTGCCGATCATCGAGACGCAGGCCGGCGACGTAACCGCGTTCGTGCCGACCAACGTGATCTCGATCACCGACGGCCAGATCTTCCTCGAGACCGACCTCTTCAACGCCGGCATCCGTCCCGCCATCAACGCCGGCATCTCGGTTTCGCGCGTGGGCGGAAACGCGCAGACGAAGGTGATCAAGAAGCTGGGCGGTGGCGTGCGCCTGTCGCTCGCGCAGTACCGCGAGCTCGCGGCGTTCGCGCAGTTCGCCTCCGACCTGGACGAGGCCACCCGCAAGCAGCTCGACCGCGGCCGCATGGTGACCGAGCTCATGAAGCAGCCGCAATACCAGCCGCTGCAGGTCTGGGAAATGGCGCTGACGCTCTTCGCCGTGAACAACGGCTATTACGACGACATCCCGGTCGCCAAGGCGCTGTCGGCGGAGCGCGCGATGCGCGACTACCTGAAGGGCAAGTTCGCCGACCTGGTGGATCGCATCGAGTCGACGAAGGACCTGTCCAAGGACGACGAGGCGAAGCTGCACGACGCCATCAAGGACTTCAAGAAGAACGGTTCCTACTAGGACGCATCCAGATGGCCGGCGCCAAGGAAATTCGGACCAAGATCAAGAGCGTGCAGAGCACGCGCAAGATCACCAAGGCCATGGAGATGGTCGCGGCCTCCAAGATGAGGAAGGCCCAGGAGCGCATGCGCCACGCGCGGCCCTATGGCGACAAGATCCGCAACATCGCCGCGCACCTGGCCAACGCCAATCCCGAGTACCGCCACGACTTCCTGGTGAAGCACGAGGAGCGCAAGGACGTCGGCGTGATCCTCGTCACGTCGGACAAGGGTCTTTGCGGCGGCCTCAACACCAACTCGCTGCGCCTGCTCACGTCGAAGGTGAAGGAATGGCAGGAAGAGGGCCGCAAGGTCCGCTTCACCGCCTTCGGCAACAAGGGCCTTTCCTTCCTGCACCGCTTCGGCGCGAAGGTCGTCTCGCATCTCACCCACTACGGCGACACGCCGCACCTGGAGAAGCTGGTCGGCCCGGGGCGCGTGATGATCCAGGAGTACGTGAAGGGCGAGATCGGCGCGGTCTATATCGTCTACACCCGCTTCATCAACACGATGAAGCAGGAGCCGGTGATCGAGCAGCTCCTGCCGCTGCCGTCCGACCGCCTGCACGAGGACGATCGCACCGCCCGCGGCGGCTGGGACTACCTCTACGAGCCGGACGCGAAGACCGTGCTCGAGCAGCTCCTGCGCCGCTACCTCGAGGCCATCGTCTACCAGGCGCTCGCGGAGAACATCGCGAGCGAGCAGTCCGCGCGCATGGTGGCCATGAAGGCGGCGAGCGACAACGCCTCCAGCGTGATCGACCAGCTCACTCTCGTCTACAACAAGTCCCGCCAGGCGTCGATCACCAAGGAGCTTTCGGAGATCGTCGGGGGCGCGGCCGCCGTCTAAAGATTCGACTTACGGGAAATCAACATGAGTGCGACGCAAATGGCAGAAGGCAAGATCGTCCAGTGCATCGGCGCGGTGATCGACATCCAGTTTCCGCGCGAGGCGATGCCCAGGGTCTACGACGCGCT
>CAZOIB010000121.1:0-12508 GCA_964579785.1 uncultured Lysobacter sp.
GCCTGCGAGTTGAAGACCTTGCCGTAGGCGTAGCGCTGGATGTCCGCGCCGAATCCACGCACCTTCGCGAAGTTGTGGAGGCTCGGCCCGATGGTGCCGTAGGCGAGTTCCTGCTTCGAGAGCTGATGGCAGGCGTAGCAGTTGCCGCCGGCGGGATTCTTCGGGTTGTCGCTGTACTGCTTGCCCACGCCCGACTGGGCGACGCGCTCACCCTTCTTCCAGTCGCCGAGGTACTTGCCGTCGGCGGGATACTTGATGAGCGCCTGCTGCGCCTTCTCGAGCTTCGCCCCGACTTCCTTCGGCATGTCGTGGCCGCCCGGGTAGATGCTGCAGGTTCTCTGCATGTCGTCCTGGTCGATGCGGTCGAGCTTGGCCTGCCCCCGCTCCTTGAACGAGGCCTTCATCATGGCGATCGCCTTGGCCCGGGACTCCTCCTGGGACGGGGCGGTGGCGCAACTGGCGACAACCAGGGCGACGGCGGGCAGTGCGAGGTAAATGATCTTCTTCATGGTCTGCCTCCAGGCTCAGCGCTTGATGGACGGGGCGTCGAAGAGGCCCCCGTTCGCGTTCTTGGCGAGGTACATCGTGAGCGCCACGGACGCCGGCGACACGAATTCGAGTTCCGGAAAGCGCTGCTGGCGGAAGCAATCGAGCAATCGCCACTGGAAGGAGCGGACCTCGCCCTGCGACACGCGGTAGGCGGGCCAGGCGGTGTAGGCCTTCTTCGCGTCGCGCGGGTTGAGGAGATTGGGCAGGTCCTGCAGCCGGATGCGCTGGTTGTTCACGCCGTGGCAGGTCGCGCAGGCGAAGTCGTAGGGACCGCTGCGATGGAAGAAGATCTGTTCGCCGACCGCGTAGGCCTCGACTTCCTTCGGATGCGTGCCCGCCACGTTCATGGGAAGACCGCGCGATTCCGACGTGACGAACGCCACCAGCGCGTCCATGGCGACCTTCTTGCCGGGGCCGCCGTACGGGTCCTTCCGGGCCTCGGCGGGAGTGAAGCCCTGCAGCATGACCATGCAGGAAACGAGGCGGGACTCGAGGTCCTCGACCTTGTCGGTGTCGGCGAAATACTTCGGCAGCACCGTGTAGACGCCGCGCACGACGCCCGGCCCGAGGCCGAGGTCGCATTTCTCGAGCGAGGCGTTCTTCGGGCCGCGCTTCTGCTTCCAGATGCTGTCGCCGCGGGCCTCCCACAGTTCCGCGGGATTTCCGTCCGCGAGTGCCTGCCGGTAGCGCTCGATTTCCTCGACCGCCGTGCGCTGCGCAAACGCTCCACCGGCAGAGAACAGCACTGCCGCACAGGCGGCCCCAGCCGCCAATTTCAGGGTTCGATTCACGTTGCTCCTCCCGTATTCCCGTTTTGTTCGCTGCGCTCTTGGTGAGGCTAGGGCTTCAGGTACGCGTAGCCTTCCTGCGACTGCAGGCGGCTCACTTCCGCCACGCCCGACGGCACGATCTTCACGTCCTGGATGACCCGCTTGGGATCGATCTTCTGCCGTTCGAGGGTGAGGCGACAGAGGCGGAACTCCACGCCCTTGCCCGTGAGGTCCTGGACCAGCGCGTCGTAGGAGTTGCCATTCCTGTCCTTGGCGCCGTCGAGCAGGAAGTGCACGCCGTTGGCGTGCGTGACGAACACGATCTTCGCCTTCGGGTCCGCCGTCAGGTGGTTGTTGGCGTTGCGCAGGCCGTCGGTGGCCTGCTCGTTGCCGGCGTTGATGTGGTAGATGACCTTGACCGGATCGCCGGGTGCCGCAAGTGCCAGGCTGCTCGTTGCCAGCGCGATTGCCGCGCATGCCGCCAACTTCCCGATTGTGCGGATCATTGCTGCTCCTCCCTGATCTGTCGTTATCGTTGGCCGGCGGGCATCGAGGCCCACCGGGATGCCGCGGGTGCTACGAAATCGTCGCTTCGTCGGTGCGCTTTTCGCCCTTGTTGTCCGTCCACGTGATCGAGACCTTCTCGCCCGGCTTGCCGCCCGCGAACTTGAACGACAGGAACGGGTTCTTGGAGACCGCCGGCCCCCACTGCGCCGAGAGCACCATCTTGCCGTTGTGGCTGGCGGTGACCTGCTGGATGAAGTGCGCCGGGATATTGGCACCCTTCGAATCCTTGCGCTGACCCGTCTCCATCTCGTGGCTCATCAGCACCTTCACTTCGACCTTGTCGCCGGACATCGCGGCCCGGATCTTCATCGGATCTGCCATGGTTTCTCCTCGTTCAGCCGCCGCAGCCACCGATGGTGACCTTGACTTCCTTGGTGGTGTAATAGAACTTGCCGTCGGCCTTGACCAGCGCGGTGACGTTGGATGTCTGGCCCATCTTCACGCGCGTCGTGACGCTCGCCTCGGTACCCGCGGGGATGTCGAAGCTGGCTGCCAGGGCGTTCGGGTTCTTCTCCACCAGCAGCGCGACCGATTCGGTCTTCGGCAGCCGGCTCGAAATGGTGAACGGCACCACGGCGCCGTTTTCGGCGATGTCGGGCGAGATGATGGCGATCTCCTTGCTCTCGGCGGCGGTCGCTCCCCCCATCGCCTTCACCGTGTCGGCCATGGTCTTGGTTTCGAACGCCGCCTTGTTCCAGGTCTGCGCCCAGGCGCTTCCCGGCTTGAAGAGGCCGGCTGTTGCCGCCAGGCCCATGACCGCCATGCTGCCGGTGCTCTTGAGCACCGTCCTGCGACCGTTGTTCATCTCTCGCTCCTTGAGTCGATGGCCTTGCGCTGAATTGCCGATCGGAAATGCGCGGTTTCGAACCCACGCGGTTTCCGGGGTCGTGCTGGCAATTTCGCTCGGGAAGTTATGAATGCCCGCCCATTGGAGGGGTATCCACCCCCAGGGTCTATTCCCAAAACGGGTAAAGGTCCTTACCCGGATGGGTAGGTCCAAGATTACGCACGGCTTTTTCCCTCGTCAATCGGAGTTCCCGAGAAAACAGGCCGCCAAGGGTATATGCTCATCCGCTAATATTAGTGGGCAGCCCCATTCCGACAGGACGCACCCATGACCCAGGCGCGCAACGGCAAGAGCACCCGGCCCGAAATCTTCGACCTGCACGGCCGCGGCGAGGACATCCGCGAAGCAAGTGCGGCGCTGAAGGCCATGGCGCATCCCCTGCGTCTCAAGATCCTCTGCCTGATCGGGCAGGACGAACTGATGGTGCAGGAGATCGTCGCGGCAGTCGGAACTTCCCAGAGCAATATCTCGCAGCACCTGGCCGTCATGCGCGAACGCGGCATCCTCGCTTCGCGCAAGGAGGCGAACAAGGTCTTCTACCGCATCGACGATCCGCGCATCCTGAAGTTGATCGGGCTGATGCGCGAGGTTTTTTGCAGCGTTTGAAAAGCCGGCTCGCGCCCCGACGTCGCTAGGAGCGATCTTCCCCTTTGCCGGTCCAGCGCGCCGCCGCCTCGTCGTCCGTCGCCCGCGCCTCCAACCAGCGGGCGCCCGCGGGTGTCTCCTCCTTCTTCCAGAACGGGGCGCGCGTCTTCAGGTAGTCCATGATGAACTCGCACGCAGCGAACGCCTCGCCGCGGTGGGCGCTCGAGACGGCCACCAGGACGATGGCCTCGCCGGGTTCGAGCGGGCCGACGCGGTGCACCACGCGCGTATCGAGCAGGTCCCAACGCCGGCCGGCCTCCGCGCAGATTTCCTCCAGGGCGCGCTCGGTCATTCCGGGGTAGTGCTCCAGTGTCATGCGCGCTACCGCGGCCCCTTCGTTCAGGTCGCGCACGCAGCCGACGAAAGTCGCCACGGCGCCGACATCGCGGCGTCCCTGCGTCAGTGCCCGGATCTCCTCGCCGGCATCGAAGGGCGAGGCCTGCACGCGGACGTGCGCACGGTAGGTCATTGCCCGGCCCGCGCGGTGACCATGGCTCAACCCCCGGTGACCGGGGGGAAGAAGGCCACCTCGTCGCCGGGCTTGAGGGGAGTGGCGAGGTCGGCCATGGCCTGGTTCACGGCAACGCGCCAGGCGCGTCCGGGAGCGAATGCCTCGGACCAGCGGCCGTCGCGGGCACGCAGCCGCTCCACGACGTCCCCGACTGTCGCGGTGGCCGCCGGCAGCGCCACTACCTCGCGCGCGCAATCGAGCTTCTCGCGCAGGCTGGCGAAGTACAGCAACGTGACCATGTTCAGTCCGATGCGGCCGAGAGTCGCGGGCGCGAGCTGCCGCTGGCCACGAAGTCGAGTATGAAACGCGTGATGGCCGGGGCGTCGTCGAGACCGAACTGCGGCAGCACCGTCTGCAGCGGCTCGCTGGTGGCCACCGCGATCACGTGCGGGTCGCCGGGGAAGAGCAACGGGCGGTCGCCGCCGGTGCGGTGCACTTCGATGCGCGGAATCGGATCCAGCTTGTAGCCTTCGACGAGGATCAGGTCGCAGGGAGAAATGTGCCGCAGCAGCTCGTCCAGCGTGGGCTCCGCCGTCCCGCGCAGCTCGTGCATCAGCGCCCAGCGCCGCGAAGAACTTACCAGCACCTCGGTGCAGCCGGCCTGGCGATGCCGCCACGAATCCTTGCCGGCATGGTCGATGTCGAACTCGTGGTGGGCGTGCTTGACGAGCGAGACGCGCAGCCCCCCCTTGACGAGCAGCGGAACGAGCTTCTCGATGAGGGTGGTCTTGCCGCTGCCGCTGTAGCCGGCGATGCCGAGGATCTTCATGGGCGAATCCGGGAGACGAACCCGGAATGATAGCCCAAGGAGTGACGCTAGCCGGTGGGCTTGAGGCGCCGCAGGACCAGCGGCATGCAGAGCGCCCCGACGGCGAGCGCCCACAGGACCCAGGTGACCGGGCTCTGGAAAAGGATGCCGACATGGCCGTCGGAAATCGACAGGGCCCGGCGCAGGTTCTGTTCCATCATGTCGCCGAGAACGAACCCCAGGATCAAGGGCGCCATCGGGAATCCGAGCTTGCGCAGCCCCCAGCCGACGATGCCGAGAGCGACCATCAGCACGAGGTCGAACGTGGTCGCGTGCACGGCATAGACGCCGACGAAGCTCACCGCCGCGATGGCCGGCACCAGGAACCAGTTCGGCACGTACAGCATGCGCGCGAAGATCCCCACCATCGGGATGTTCATCACCAGCAGCATCACGTTGCCGATGAACATCGAGGCGATCAGGCCCCAGACGAGGTCGGGCTGCTGCTCGAAGAGGAGCGGTCCCGGCGTGATGTTGTAGAGGGTGAGCGCGCCCACCAGCACGGCCGTGGTCCCGCTGCCCGGGACGCCCAGGGTGAGCATGGGGATGAACGCCCCGTGCGCGGCCGCGTTGTTGGCCGCCTCGGGAGCGGCGACGCCGCGCACGTCGCCCTTGCCGAAGGTTCCCTCGCGGTCGGTGAGGTTTTTCTCCACCATGTAGGTGATGGCACTGGCGATCGTGGCGCCCGCGCCGGGCAGCACGCCGATCACGAAGCCGATGATGCTCGAGCGAACGGTGCCCCACCACGTCTCGGCCATCTCCTTCAGGTTGAACATCGCGCGGCCGGTGTTCTTGATGACCACCTGGCCGCCGTGGCTCTGCTCGAGCATGACCAGCATCTCGCTCACGCTGAAGAGGCCGATCACGACGACGATGAACTGGATGCCGTCGGAGAGATGCACGTCGTCGAACGTGAAGCGATACACGCCGGAGCCGGAGTCGATGCCGACGGTCGCGAGGAGCAGCCCGATGAGCGCGGCGAGGAGCGTCTTGACCGGCCGCTCCCCCACCATGCCCGCCAGGCAGCAGATGGCGAACACCATGAGCACGAAGTACTCCGCCGGACCGAACGACAGGGCCCACTTGGCCAGGATCGGCGCGAAGAGCGCCAGCCCGAGCGTGGCGAGCACGCTGCCCACGAAGGAGCTCCAGGCGGAGATGGAAAGCGCCACGCCGGCGAGGCCATTCTTGGCCATCGGGTAGCCGTCCAGCGCCGTCATGAGCGCCCCCGCATCGCCGGGAATGTTGAGCAGGATCGACGAAATGCGCCCGCCGTACTCGCAGCCGATGTAGACGGCGGCGAGCAGGATCAGCGCCGTCTCCGGCGGCAGCTTCATCGCGAAGGCGATCGGCAGGAGGATGGCCACGCCGTTGATCGGGCCCAGCCCCGGGAGCAGGCCGACGACCGTGCCGATGAACGATCCGAGCAGGGCGACCAGCAGGTTGAGGGGCTTGGCGGCGACGACGAAGCCGTGCGCGAGGTGGCCGAGGGAGTCCATCAGGCGCCGGCCCAGAGCCGCCCGAGGGGCAGCGTGACGTCGAGCAGCTTGTCGAAGAAGTACCAGAGCCCGACGCCGAGCGCGACGCCGCCGCCGGAGACCGCCTTCCAGCTGCCGTCGAACATGCGCCCGATGGCAATCGTCATCAGCGCCGTGGCCACGGGGAAGCCCAGCCACTCGAAAAGCACCGCATAGGCGACGAAGGCCACGAACAGGACGAAGACCTTGCCGCGCAGCGTTCCGAGCGGCCAGTCCGGCTCGCGGTCGGGCCTGATGAAGAGCCACGCCGCCGAGAACGCCATTGCCCCGGCCAGCAGGAGAGGAAACGCGCGCGGCCCGATGGGCTCGTAGCTGAACGGAGCGTCGATCTTCCAGGCGAGCCAGGCCACCCCCGCGCAGAAGGCGAGCCAGATGACGGCGAATATGCGGTCGCTCACGGCGTCCGATCCCCGGTCACCCGGGGATCACTCGCGCTAGGCCGGCGAAGTCCGCTACTTCTTCACCAGCCCGAACTCTTCCGCGATCGAGCGATACATGCCCACCTGCTTCTTCACGAACGTGTCGAGCTCCGGCCCCGTGAGGTCGAACGGCTGCAGGCCGCGTTGCGCGCGCAGCGTCGCGAACTCCTTGGTGGCCATCATCTTCTTCATCATGTCCTGCCACGCCTTGTAGTCGGCGTCCGGGACCTTCGGGCCGGTGTAGAAACCGCGGATGATGGGCCACTGCAGGTCGTAGCCCTGCTCCTTGGCGGTCGAGACATGCGCGAGCTTGCCCTCGAGCCGCTTGTCGGCCAGCACCGCGATCATCTTGATGTTGCCGGCCTCCGCCTGCGCCTCGTCGGCGGAAACGTCGCCGAACATCACCTGGATGTGCCCGCCCATGAGCGCCGTGGTCGCCTCGCCGTTGCCTTCGAAGGACACCCAGCGCATCGCCTTCGGGTCGATGCCGAGCTTCTTGGCGAAGAGCGCGGCCTTCGTCCAGTCCTGGCTGCCGACGGTGCCGCCGCCGCCCAGCGGGACCTTGGCCGGGTCCGCCTTCATCGCGGCGCCGACTTCGGCGAGGTTCTTCCAGGGCGAGGCCTTGCCCACGGAAATGGAGCCGTAGTCGGTGCCGACGGCCGCCAGCCACTTGACGTCGTTCTCCGTCCACTTGCCGAACTTGCCCTGGGCGATATTGAGCAGCGACCCGCCCGAGAACGCGACGATCACGTTCGGGTCGGCCGCGCGCTGGGCGACGACCGTGTTCATGGCCACCGCTCCGATGCCGCCCGGCATGTAGGTGGCGCGCATGGGCTCCTTCAGGAGCTTGAGATCCATGAGCGACGTCTGGGCCAGCTTGCAGGTGAGGTCGAAGCCGCCGCCGGGCTTGGCGCCGACGATGCACTCGGGCTTGTCGATGGCGGCGAGAGCGGCGAGGCTCGTGACGGTTGCGAAGGCGGAAACGGCGAGAATCGAAAGCGGCTTGCGCATGTGACTCCTCCTGATGGTCGGTTGATTGCGTCTACGGGAGCTTGCCGGCCGGGCCGGCTTCCCCTCTGGTGCCTACAATGCAGGATAGCCCGGCAACCTTTCAGGTGGCTTTCGGACCCGGGGGAGGAGAAAAGGGAATGCGGATCCTGCTCGTCGAGGACCACGTGGAGCTTTCGCGCTGGGTGGCCCGCGCGCTCGAGAGGAGCCACTACACCGTCGAGCGGTCGCTGAACGGTGTCGATGCCGACGGGCGGCTCGCCACCGAGCGCTACGACCTCGTGATCCTGGACCTCTCGCTCGCGCGCATGGACGGACTGGAGGTGCTGCGCAGGATGCGTGCGCGCGGCGTGCGCACGCCCGTGCTGATCGTCACTGCCCGCACCGACGTGTCCGATCGCGTACGCGGGCTGGACCTCGGGGCCGACGACTACCTCGCGAAGCCCTTCGAGATCGACGAGCTGGAAGCACGCATCCGGGCGCTCCTGCGGCGCTCCCAGGCGGGCGGCGAGACGCGCCCCACCTGCGGCGACCTGGTCCTCGACCCGGCAGGCCGCGCCTTCGAGCTGGCCGGCAATCGCCTCCACCTAACGCCTCGCGAGTTCGCCGTGCTCGAGTCGCTCGTGCTGCGCGCCGGCAAGGTGGTGGCCAAGGACACGCTGCACGAGCGGCTCTTTTCCCTCGAGAGCGACGCGAAGGCGGACGCGATCGAGGTCTACGTCCACCGCCTCCGCCGCAAGCTGGCCGGCGCCCGCGTGCGAATCGTCACCCTGCGCGGACTGGGCTACCTGCTCGAGGAGATCCGGCCGTGAGCGCACGGAGCCTGCAGTCGCGGTTGCTCTGGTGGCTCCTGCCGTCGCTCGCGATCCTCGTGGCCGTCAATTCGGTGAGTTCCTATCGCACGGCGTTGCAGGCGGTGAACACGGCCTACGACCGCTCGCTGCTGGCGGTGGCCCGCGCCGTGGCCGACCGGGTCGAGCTGCGCGGCGGACGGGTCGTGGTCGAGGTCCCCTACGTCGCCCTCGACTTCTTCCAGTCCGACCTGCGCGGCCGCGTCTACTACCGCGTCGGCGGTCTCGATGGCCAGGCCGTCTCGGGCTACGACGACCTGCCGCCGCTGCCGCCAGGCGTCCCGCGATCGGAGGACTACTTCGCGCTCGCGCACTTCTACGACGACCAGTACCGCGGCGAAGCCGTGCGCGTGGTATCGCTGCTCCAGCCGGTGTTCGACGAAGCCGCGCGGGGGATGGCGCTCGTCCAGGTGGCCGAGACCTTCGTCTCCCGCGAGGCGCTCACGCGCAAGGTCATGATCGACACGCTGGTGCGCCAGCTGCTACTCGTGGCCCTGGCGGCGCTCGTCATCGCCATCGTGGTCCGCGTGGCTTTCCGGCCGCTTGGCCGCCTGCGCGCGGAACTGGATGTGCGTACCGCCGGGGACCTCTCCCCGATCGTCTCGCGCGACGCACCCCGCGAAGTGGCCGCACTGGTCGCGGGCATGAACGACTACGTCGGTCGCCTCAGGAGCACGCTCGACCGCCAGGAGCGGTTCATTGCCGACGCATCGCACCAGCTGCGCACGCCGCTCGCCGTGCTGCGCACGCAGGCCGGCCTCGCCCTGCGCGAGGACGACGCCTCCCGCCTGCGCGAGACGCTCGCAGCCATGGACCGCTCGGTCGGCGACACGATCCACCTCGCCAACCAGCTGCTGACGCGCGCCCGCGCGCAGCACGGCATCGCGACGCCGGCCTTCGCCGACCTGGATCTTGCCCAGGTCGCGCGCGAGGCCTGCCTTGAACTCGGCGCCGGGGCCGTAGCCAAGCGGATCGACCTGGGCTTCGAGGGCGAGAACGCCGTGCCTGTCCGGGGCGATCCCACACTCATGCGCGAGCTCGTGAAAAACCTCGTGGACAACGCGATCCGCTACACGCCCGAGGGCGGGCGCGTAACCGTGCGGCTGTCGCGGCCGGGAGAGTCGCCGGCCATCGAGGTGGAAGACAGCGGCGAAGGCGTGGTTGAGGCGGACCGGGAGCGCATCTTCGACCCATTCCACCGCCTGGCATCGAGCAAGCAGCCGGGAGTCGGGTTGGGGCTTTCGATCGTCCGGGACATCGCGCGCGCGCACGCGGCGGACATCGAGCTGGCGGACGGGCGCGGGGGTTCCGGACTCCTCGTCCGCGTGCGCTTCCTGCCGCCTGCTACTCCGGCTTCGGCACCACGCTGAGCTGCGGCGGGTTGCCGTCCGGCAACGCCGGCGCCTCGGGTGCGCCGGGCAGCTCTGCCCGCTCGATCGCGGCGAACTTCTCGCTGATCTTCCTGCTGGTGATCTGCACCTGGCCGGCATCCTCGTGGGCGAGGCGGATGTGCTCGGCGAGCTTCTTCATGCGCTCGTCGAAGCGGCCGAATTCGCGGCCGAGCTTGCCCAGCTCGTCCTTGATGATGTGGATCTGCTTGCGGGTCTCCACGTCCTTCAGCACCGCGCGCGCCGTGTTGAGGACGGCCATCAGGGTCGTGGGCGAGACGATCCACACGTGGCGCTGGCCGGCGTACTCCACGAGGTCGCGGTGGTGGGCGTGGATCTCGGCGAAGACCGACTCGGCCGGCACGAACATCACGGCGCCGTCACCCGTCTCGCCGGGAATGATGTACTTGGAGGCGATGTCGTCGATGTGGCGGCGCACGTCCGCCTTGAACACGCCCGGCGTGACCTTGTCGGCGCCCTCGGAGATCATCCGTTCGTAGTTCTCGAGCGGGAACTTGGAGTCCACGGCGATGAGGCCCGTGGGTTCCGGGAGTTTCAGCACGCAGTCGGCGCGGACGTTGCGCGCCGTCTGGAAGGTGTACTGGAACTCGTAGGCGGCCTCGGGGAGCACGTTCTTCACGATGTCCTCGAGCTGGCGCTCGCCGAAGGCACCGCGGGCGCTCTTGCTGCCCAGCAGGCTCTGCAGGCTCACGACGCTCGTGGTGAGCGTCTCGATCTTCTTCTGCGCGTCGTCGATCGTCTGCAGGCGCGTCATCACGCTCACGAACGTCTCGTTGGTGCGCTTGAAGCCCTCGTCCAGGCGCTCGTTCACCTTGCCGCCGATCTCGGCGAGGCGCGCGTCGACCTTCTCCTGCAGAGAGCGCTCGAAGGCCTGCAGCTGCTCGCGGTTGCGCGCGAGTTCGTCGCCGACGGCGCGGCGCAGGCGGTCGCCTTCCTCGCTCTGGCGCGAGGCGATGCGCTCGGCGGAGTCCGCAAGGCCGCCGTGCAGGTCGGTAAGAAGGGCGCGATGATGCGCTTCCCTGTCGCCGGCCACCGCGACCGGGAGATCGTCGATGCGGCGGGCGGAGCGGATCGCGACCACGAACGCGGCCACCGCGGCCAGCGCGGCAATGGCGGCGAGGGCGGCGACGATCACGTCCATGGTGGAGGTCAGGCGGCCTGGTCCTCGCGCGCGGCGCGCTTCCTGTCGTGCTCCAGCAGGTGGCGCTTGCGCAGGCGGATGTTCTTGGGGGTCACTTCCACGAGCTCGTCGTCCTCGATGAACTCGACCGCGCCCTCGAGCGTGAGCTGGATGGGCGGCGTGAGGAGCACGTTCTCGTCCTTGCCGGCGGCGCGGACGTTGGTGAGCTTCTTGCCCTTGACCGGGTTCACGATCAGGTCGTTGTCGCGGGTGTGGATGCCGATCACCATGCCCTCGTAGACGCGTTCCCCGGGCGAGACGAACATGCGGCCGCGCGCCTCGAGGTTCCAGAGCGCGAAGGCGACGGCGTCGCCCTGCTCCGACGAGATGAGCACGCCGTTCCTGCGCGAGGGCAGCTCGCCCTTCACCGGACCGTATTCGTCGAAGACGTGGCTCTTGATGCCGGTGCCGCGCGTCAACGTCATGAATTCCATGTGGAAGCCGATCAGCCCGCGCGAGGGAATCTTGTAGTCCATGCGCACGCGGCCCTTGCCGTCCGGAACCATGTCCTGCAGCTCGCCGCCACGCCGGCCCAGCTCTTCCATCAGGCGGCCCTGGTTGTCCTGCTCGACGTCGACCGTGAGGATCTCCCACGGCTCGTGCCGCACGCCGTCGACATCCTTCACCACGACGCGGGGCTTGCCCACCGCGACTTCGTAGCCTTCGCGGCGCATGTTCTCGATGAGGATCGTCAGGTGCAGCTCGCCGCGGCCGGATACGCGGAAGATGTCGGCATCGTCCGTGTCCTCGACGCGCAGGGCGACGTTGGCCATCAGTTCCTTCGTCAGGCGGTCGCGGATCTGGCGGCTGGTGACGTACTTGCCCTCCTGCCCGGCGAACGGCGACTTGTTCACCTGGAAGTTCATGGTGAGGGTGGGCTCGTCCACGCCGCTGAAGGGCAGCGCCTCCGGATTTTCCGTGTCGGCGAAGGTATCGCCGATGGTGAAGTCCTCGATGCCGGTGACGGAGACGATCTCGCCCGCGCTCGCCGTGTCCATCTCGACTTTCTCGAGGCCCTGGAAGGAGCGCACCAGGCCGATCTTCGCCTTGCGCGGCGGGGAGTCACCGGAGAGGATCATGACTTCCTGCATCTTGCGCAGCGTCCCGCGGCGAATGCGCCCGACGGCGATGCGCCCGAGGAAGCTGGTGTAGTCCACCGCGCTGATCTGCAATTGCAGCGCTCCCGCGGGGTCGCCGACGGGAACCGGGACGTGCTCGAGAATCGCGTCGAACAGGGGGCGCATGTCCTCCCCGACCATGCCGGACTCGCGTGCCGCCCAGCCGTTGATCGCCGAAGCGTAGATCACCGGGAAGTCGAGCTGTTCCTCGGTCGCCCCCAGCTTGTCCATGAGGTCGAAGGTCTGGTTCACCACCCAGTCGGGGCGCGCACTGTCGCGGTCGACCTT
>CAZOIB010000122.1:0-3142 GCA_964579785.1 uncultured Lysobacter sp.
CGGTGCGCTCCAGGTAGCGCAGGGTCTCGGCGTCGATGGGGAAGAAGCCCATCGTGGCGCCGTATTCCGGCGCCATGTTGGCGATGGTGGCGCGGTCGGTGACCGCGAGCGTCTCCGCGCCTTCGCCGAAGAACTCGACGAACTTGCCCACGACCTTCGCCTTGCGCAGCATCTCGGTGACGGTGAGGGCAAAGTCGGTCGCGGTCACGCCTTCGCGCATTCTCCCCGTGATGTTCACGCCCACCACGTCGGGCGTGAGGAAGTAGACGGGCTGGCCGAGCATGCCGGCCTCGGCCTCGATGCCGCCCACGCCCCAGCCGACCACGCCGATGCCGTTGATCATGGTGGTGTGGCTGTCGGTGCCGACCAGGGTGTCGGGGTAGTAGACGCCGGCCTTCTGGTGCACGCCGCGCGCCAGGTACTCGAGGTTCACCTGGTGCACGATGCCGATGCCCGGGGGCACGACCTTGAACGTGTCGAAGGCCTGCATGCCCCACTTCATGAATTCGTAGCGTTCGCGGTTGCGGTCGAACTCGAGCTTCATGTTGAGGTCGAGGGCGTCCGGCCCGCCGTAGTGATCGATCTGCACGGAGTGGTCGACCACGAGATCCACCGGCACCAGCGGCTCGATGGTCTTCGGGTTCTTGCCCATCTTCGCCGCGACTCCGCGCATGGCCGCGAGGTCGGCGAGGAGCGGCACGCCGGTGAAGTCCTGCAGCACGATGCGGGCGAGGACGAAGGGAATCTCGTCGGTGCGGGCAGCGGTGGCCCCCCAGCTCGCCAGCTGCTTCACGTGCTCCTCGCTCACCTTCTTGCCGTCGACGTTGCGCAGCACCGACTCGAGCACGATGCGGATCGACACCGGCAGGCGCCCTACGTTGGGAAACGTCTCCGCCAACGCCGGCAGCGAATAGTACTGGCCCGACTTGCCGGTGGCCGGCTGGAAGGTCTTCAGGGTGTTGAAGGCGTTATGGGGCATGGTCGTCTCTCTTCTTGTCGTGGTCGTTCGTATCGTTGATCGTGGCGGAAGCGCTACTTCTGTCCGGTCGGACGCAGTTGCACGTCGTATTCGAGGCCCTTGTCATCGCGGCACACGCCGCCGCCGGCGCGCCCGCTGCCGCCGCGCAGGTCGCAGCGCAGGCCGGCACCGTCGGCGGAGCGCAGGAGCGCCTTCGCCGTGCCCCCGGAAGGGTTGTCCATGGACATGGTGCCGCCCATTCCCCAGCCGCCGTAACCGCGGTAGCCGTAGCCGCCGCTCACGTAGCCGGTGGTCCGGTCGGGAACGACCTCCACCCAGGTGCCGGTGTAGGTCCGTCCCTCGATCGTGACCGAGATCGCCCCTTCCGGGCCGCCCGTATCCTCCGCCACTCCCTGGTAGAGCTTGCCGCTGTCGCGCGGCATGAGGGTGAGCTGGTATTGCGTCGTGGCGCAGCCGCCCGCAAGCGCGGCCAGCGCGCCGGCAACGAGCAGTCGGGCAGCCGTTGGTGTCGTGAATTGCCTGGCCATGTTGCCTCCTGGGGACCGGTTGCGCGAGGAGGGGATTAAAGCACCTCCCCGCCGGCTGTGACATTGATCCGTGCGGGTTTGCGCGCGCCTCGCTCAGGCGACCATGAGGTCGACGAACTCGTGCACGGCGGTGGCTTCCAGCGCCTTCTGGTCGAGGCAGAGGTCGAGGATCGCCTTCCTCTGCTTCTCGGGGAAGCGGCGCGCGAGGTTCACGCGGAACTTCTCCACCAGCACGGGCATGCCTTCCTTGCGGCGGCGCCGGTGGCCGATGGGGTATTCGACGACCACTTCCTTCAACTTCTTGCCATCGTTCAGCTCCACCGTGAGCCCGTTGGCGATGGAACGCTTGTCCGGGTCGTGGTAGTCCTTCGTGAACTTCGGGTCCTCGACGCAAATGATCCGGTCGCGCAGTGCGTCGATGCGCGGGTCTTTCGCGACCTCGTCTTCGTAGTCGGCGGCCGTGAGGCGCCCGAAGAGCAGCGGCACCGCGACCATGTACTGGATGCAGTGGTCGCGGTCGGCCGGATTGTCGAGCGGACCTTTCTTGTCGATGATGCGGATGCAGGCCTCGTGCGTGCGGATGGTGATTCTCCTGATGTCCGCCGCGGTCTTGCCGAGCTTGCCGAGCTCCTTGTGCAGCGTCATCGCCGCCTCGACCGCCGTCTGCGAGTGGAACTCCGCCGGGAAGGAGATCTTGAAGAGGACGTTCTCCATCACGTAGGAACCGTACGGGCGCTGGAACTTGAAGGCGTTGCCCTTGAAGAGCACGTCGTAGAAGCCCCACGTCCTGGCACTGAGGACGGACGGATAGCCCATCTCGCCCGTCTTCGCGATGAGCGCCAGGCGCACGGCTCGGCTGGTGGCATCCCCCGCGGCCCAGCTCTTGCGCGAGCCGGTGTTGGGCGAATGGCGGTAGGTGCGCAGGGACTGGCCGTCGACCCAGGCGAGCGACACCGCGTTGATGATCTCGTCGCGCGTCAAGCCCAGCATCTCGGCGACCACCGCGGTGGAGGCTACCTTCACCAGAACCACGTGGTCCAGGCCCACCTTGTTGAAGCTGTTCTCGAGCGCGATGCAGCCCTGGATCTCGTGCGCCTTGATCATGGCGGTGAGGACGTCCTTCACCGTGAGCGGCTTGCGTCCGGCGGCCACCGCATTGCGCGAGAGCCAGTCGGCAGTGGCGAGGATGCCGCCCAGGTTGTCCGAGGGATGGCCCCATTCCGCGGCGAGCCAGGTGTCGTTGAAGTCGAGCCAGCGGATCATGGCCCCGATGTTGAAGGCGGCCATGACCGGGTCGAGCTGGTAGGGCGTGCCCGGCACCTTGGCGCCGTTGGGCACGATGGTGCCCGGGACGACCGGGCCGAGCAGCTTCGTGCAGGCGGGGTACTCGAGCGCCTCGAAGCCGCAGCCAAGGGTGTCGATGAGGCAGTAGCGGGCGGTCTCGTAGGCCTGCGCGCTCTTCACCTTGTACCTGGTGACGTAGTCGGCGATGTCGACGAGGACCTGGTCGGGCTTGGGACGGACGTTGCTGATGTGGGCGGACATGGGCGTTTCCTGTGGGCTGGTTTTCGGGCGTGGTCGAATCGGATCAGGACGGTGCAAAGAACGCTTGTTCGGCTTCCGCCGGCATGGCGAC
>CAZOIB010000123.1:0-7189 GCA_964579785.1 uncultured Lysobacter sp.
CAGGGCCAGGATGGCGCGGCCGCGGAGCCTGCCGCGCCCCAGTCCGGCGAACCGGCAGGTGGCCAGGCCGTGCAGCGGCGCAAGATCGAGCTCGAACTGCACCCGCACCCCCCTGCGGCCGCCCCGGAACCGGCAGGAGCGACGGCGCCCGCGACGGAGCCTGCGGCCGCTGCGAAGCGTGACCGCGAGGGTGCGAAGACGGTATTCGCCGCCAAGCAGGCCGAGGGCGGGGCGCCGGCGCCCGCCAAGGCTCCGCAACGCAAGAAGGCAATCATCGCCATCGTCGCCGGCGCGGTATTGATCGCCGCCGCGGGTGGCGGCTACGTGTGGTACGAAATCAACAAGGCACCGGCCTCGATGGCACGCGGCCCGCTCCCCGTGGCGCCCAGGCCGGTGACGCCGGCAAAGGTCGACGAAGCGGTTCCCCCGGTGGCGATGCTCAAGCCCGACAGTGCGGCCGCGACTCCCGAGCGGACCAAGCCCGAGCCCAAGGCCGCCGAGAAGCTGGTGATGAACCTCTTGAGCGAGTCCAACACGCCCAAGCCCACGCCACCGCTCAAGCTCTCCCGCACCATCGATCCCCCGCGCGTGGCGCCGCAGGTAAGCGCCGGCTACGACGCGCTCAAGCGCGGCGATGCCGCTGCCGCGCGCAAGCATTACGAGGCCGCGGTCAGCGCCGACTCGACGAGCCTGGATGCGCACCTCGGGCTTGCCACCGCCGCGGCCCGCAGCGGGGATGCCGAAGTGGCCCGGCGCCATTACCGGCGCGCGCTGGAACTCGATCCCAAGAATTCGTCCGCGGTCGCGGGCCTGGCCGCCCTTTCCGACTTCACGCGCACCGACGGGCTCGAGGAGCAGCTGCGCGCGGACCTCACCCGCCATCCGCAGAGCGCGGCGCTGCACTTCACGCTCGGCAATCTCTACGCCTCGCAATCGCGCTGGAACGAGGCGCAGGCCGCCTACTTCGAGGCCTACCGTTACGACCCTGACAGCGCCGATCTCGCCTACAACCTGGCGGTGAGCCTGGACCACCTCGGGCAGGCGCGCCTCGCTGCCGAGTTCTACCAACGCGCGCTGGCCGCTTCCCGGAACCAGGCCGCGCAATTCGACAAGGGCCAGGTCTCGCGGCGGATCGCGGAGCTGAAGCCCTAGCGATGGGGGGTATGCAACCACCTCTTTCCCAGGTGCCGCTGGGCCAGACGCTCCTGATGAAGGGGATCGTCAGCCAGGACCAGTTGAACATCGCCCTCACCGAGCAGAAGCGCTTCAAGGCGCCACTCGGCAAGGTGCTGGTCACGCTCGGCTTCGTGACCGAGGCCACGATCCGCGACATCCTGTCCGAGACCCTCGGGCAGGTCTCCATCGACCTGGAAAACACCATCGTCGACCCGGGCGCCATCGCCCTCGTCCCGAAGGACGTGGCGCGCCGCTATCACGTGCTGCCGGTTTCCTACGACCCGCTGCGGCGCTCGCTCCTCATCGCCGTCTCGGACCCCGCGAACGTCGTGGCGCTGGACCAGATCCGCGCCCTGGTGCGCGAGGACCTGCGCATCGAGCAGGTGGTGGCCCGCGAATCCGACATCACGATCGGGATCGAGCACCACTACGGCTTCGAGCTCTCCATCGACGGCATCCTGAACGAGATCGAGACGGGCGAGATCGACTACCAGAGTCTCGCCTCGGACTTCGACGAGTACAGCCAGCCGGTGGTGCGCCTGGTCGACGCGCTCCTGCACGACGCGGTGAAGCGCGGCGCCTCCGACATCCACTTCGAGCCGGAGCAGGGGTTCCTGCGCATCCGCTACCGCATCGACGGCGTGCTGCGCCAGATCCGCAGCCTGCACAAGAACTACTGGGCGGCGATGGTGGTGCGCCTGAAAGTGATGAGCGGTATGAACATCGCGGAGACGCGCGCGCCGCAGGACGGCCGCATTTCGCTGATGCTCTCCGGCCACCCGGTGGACTTCCGCGTCTCCGCCCAGCCCACGACGCACGGCGAGAACATCGTGCTGCGCATCCTCGACCGCGACAAGGGCATCGTGCCCCTCGAGGACCTCGGCCTGCAGCCCGAGGAGCTCAAGTCCCTCAAGCTGATGCTGGCCCGTCCGGAGGGCATCATCCTCGTCACCGGCCCGACCGGCAGCGGCAAGACGACCACGCTCTACTCGGTGCTCAACTACGTGAACACCGAGGGCGTGAACATCATGACGCTCGAGGATCCCGTCGAATACCCGATGGCGATGATCCGCCAGACCTCCGTGAACGAGGTGGTGAAGCTCGACTTCGCCTCCGGCATCCGCTCGATGATGCGCCAGGACCCGGACATCATCCTGGTGGGCGAGATCCGCGACCAGGAGACGGCCGAGATGGCGTTCCGCGCGGCCATGACCGGCCACCAGGTCTATTCCACGCTGCACACCAACTCCTCCATCGGCGCCATTCCCCGCCTCATGGACCTGGGGGTGCTGCCCGACATCATGGCCGGCAACATCATCGGCGTGATCGCGCAGCGCCTCATGCGCAGAATCTGTCAGCATTGCCGCGCCCCCTACGAGCCGGACCCGGCCACGCGGCGCCTGCTCAACATGGACGAAGCCGACGACCGGCCGGTCTACCAGCCGGTGGGCTGCCCGAAGTGCGACAACCAGGGCTACAAGGGGCGCGTGGCGATCATGGAGGTGTTCAAGCTCGACTCCGAGATCGACGAGCTGATCGCGCGACGCGCCACGGGGCGAGAGATCCGCACCGCGGCGGCCGCCAAGGGCTTCCGCACCCTCGCCGACGACGCCGTCTCCCGCGTGCTGCTCGGCCAGTCGAGCCTCGAGGAGATCTCGCGGGTGGTCGACCTCACAGACCGCGTCATCTAGGGGCCGCCGTGGCGCTCTTCGCCTACCGCGCCGTCGACGAGGAGGGCCGGGTTTCCTCCGGGAGCCTCGATGCGTCCAACCCCATCGACCTGGAGCTGCGCCTGCGCCGCCTGGGCCTCGACCTCGTCACCTTCGAGGGGGTCAAGAAGAGCGCCGCGGCGCGCTCGCGCAGCGTCACCCGCCAGGAACTCATCACCTTCTGCTTCCACCTGTCGCAGCTGCTCAAGGCGGGCGTGAACATCATCGAGGCGCTCACCGACCTGCGCGACACCGTGGACAACCCCGGGCTGCGCCAGGTGGTGGCGGGAATCATCGAGGACATCGAGGGCGGCTTGAAGCTCTCGGAAGCGATGGCGAGCCACCCCTACATCTTCGACGCGGTGTTTGTGGCGCTGGTGCGCGCCGGCGAGCAGAGCGGGCAGCTGAACGAGGTGCTGGACGAGCTCTCCGAGAACATCAAGTGGCAGGACGAGATCGCCGGCCAGGCGCAGCGCGCGCTCGTCTACCCGGCCATCGTGTTCACGGTGATCGCCGGGGTGATCTTCGTCCTCCTCACCGTGCTCGTCCCGCAGCTGGCCGTCACCTTCAAAACGCTGGTGCCGAAGCTGCCGCGGGAAACCGAGCTCCTCATCGGGCTGTCCAACATCTTCGTGAAGTACTGGTACCTCATCATCGGCGTGCCGATCGCGGCCGGCGTCGGTCTCTTCCTGGCGGTGCGGTCCAACGATCACCTGCAGGCGCAGATGGATGCCATCTCCATCCGGCTGCCGGTGCTCGGGCCGATCCGCTTCAAGATCATGCTGGCGCGTTTCTCGACGTTCTTCGCCATGCTCTACCGCTCCGGCATCAGCGTGCTCGACTGCATCCAGATCTGCGAGAAGATCATGGGCAACCGCCTCATGGAGCAGGCCCTGCAGCACGTCGGCCGCTCCATCTCGGAAGGACAGGGCATCAGCCAGGCCTTCACCTCCACCAAGCTCTTTCCCCCGCTCGTGCTGCGCATGCTGCGCGTGGGCGAGTCGACCGGCGGGCTGGACGTTGCGCTCCTGAACGTGAGCTACTTCTACAACCGGGAGGTGCGCGAGGGCATCACCAAGATGCAGGCCCTCATCGGCCCGGCGACGACGATCGTGCTGGGCGGGCTGATCGTCGCTATCCTGTACACGATCTTCCTGCCGCTCTACGACGTGATCAGCAGGATCAAGTTCTAGCGACCCATGGCTGCCCGGCACATCCTCTACCTCACCAACGAGAAGCTCGTCTGCCTCGTCGCGAGCGGCGCGCGCATCACGCAGCGCCAGGAGTTCCCGGTCTCCGGGGCGGGCCACACCGATTTCGAGAAATACGTCAAAGGGCTGCGCAAGCTCCCCACGCACCTGATCACCGACCTGGCCGAGGAGGATTTCCGGCTCGACACGATCCCGCACCTGCGCGGCGGCGACCGCGACGCGGTGATGTCCCGCAAGCTCGGGCAGATCTTCCGCAACACGCCCTACAAGCACGCGTTCGCGCAGGGCCGCGAGCCGGAGGGGCGCAAGGACGACCGCGTCCTCTACACCGCCATCACCAACGGCGAGGTGCTGCGGCCGTGGGTGGAGGTGCTCGAGCGCCTGAAGGTGCCGGTCGAGGGCATCTACTCGTCCGCCGTCTTCAGCGGCCGGCTGCTGGGCGACATGGGCCTCGCCTACCCGCATGCGCTGCTGGTGACGTTCACCCCAGGCGACACGGTGCGGCAGAGCTACTTCCGCGACAAGGAAGTCAAGTTCAGCCGCCTCACGCCGCTCCTGTTCGAGGAAGGCCAGACGCTCGGCGCGCTGCTCGCGGCGGAAACGGCGCGCACCTGGCAGTACCTGGACAGCCTTCGCTATTTCGCGCCCACGGACAAGCTCGAGGTGGTCGTCCTCGTGCACCCGAAGGACCGCGCCGCGGTCGAGCCCTCGCTGCGCGACATCGACCAGATCGAGTACCGGCTCCTCGACATCGAGGAGGTGGCGGCCAAGCTCGGGCTCAAGCCGCCGCCGGTGTCGTCGAGCGCCGAGGAGATCCTCACCTTCCTGTTCCTGCGCCGGAAGACGGAAAACCATTACGCCTCCCCCGAGCTGCGCCGCTACGCCTCCTTGCGCAATGCGCGCAGCGCCATCTTCACGGCGGCCGTGGCGGTCCTGGGCGCGGGGCTCGCCTACGGGGGATGGAACCTCGGGTTCGGCCTGCAGGAGCGGGAACGCAACCAGGAGACGACGAAGCGCATCCAGGCCGCCAGCCGCGAGCTCGAGGAGATCAACGCTGCGCTGCCCAAGCAGGGACTGGGCGGCCCGGCAATGCGCGAGACGGTGGCGTTCTACAACAACTCGCTGCGAGCCTATCCGACCGTTGCCTCGTTCCTGGTTCCGATTTCCGTCGTCCTCGACCGCTACCCGAAGATCCGCCTGACGCAGGTCGTGTGGCAGGCGGCCGACGACGACAAGTTCACTCCGCAGCTCAATCCGATAGCGCCGCGCGCCGCCCCCCCGATCAAGACCTACAGCAAGGCTCCGGACGCGAAGCAGCAGGGCGGCGCACCGCCTCCGCCAACGCAGGGGCCACCCGGGCTCGCCCAAGGTGGCGTCTTCTCCTCGGGACGGCATGCGGTGGCCGTCCTTGAAGGCACCGTGAAGGTGGACGGAATCGCTTTCCGCGACGCGCTTGCCCAGGTGGAAGCGCTGACCGCAGACCTCAACACGATGCCCGGCTACCGCGCCAGCATCATCGAGAGCCCGTTCGCGATCAACGCGCTGTCGTCAATCCAGGGGCGACTCCTCGACCGCGATGCCGAACCGAGCGAGGCGCGATTCTCCCTCAAGGTGACGCGCCCCACGGAGCCGCGGACATGAGCATCGCCACCTCCAAGGAGGGCTTCCGCTACCTGCGCATCGCGTGGATCGTCCTCGCGGTCGCCGTGGTCGCCGCCGGCTTCCTGGGCTGGACGGGCTATTGGTATCTCGGCAAGGAAAAGGGCGACGACCTCACCCTGAAGCGGCAATTCAGCGAGGTGCAGGCGCGCGTCAACACCGCCCGGCGCGAACGCGACGACCTGCGTGCCTCCTCGACGATGTTCGCGGGCCTGCTGGCGCAGGGAATCCTGCAGGAGGAAAGCCGCCTGGAGCTGATCGAGCGGCTCGACGGCCTGAAGACCCGCCACCGCCTCCTGGGCCTGGAGTACGACTTCGCCCCGCAGCGGCCCTTGCCGGCCCCGGGCGGGCGCGTCTTCGAGGCGATCGAGGTGCTGAGCACGCGCGTGAAGATCCGTGTGGTGGCATTGCACGAGGGCGACGTCATCGCCTTCCTCGACGAACTCGCGAAGCCCCCGCGGGGCTTCAACCCGATCCAGAGCTGCAACCTGCGCCGCCTCGAGGCGGGCATCGCAAACCAGATCAACGCCCGGGTGGAGACAGAGTGCACACTGGAGTGGGTGACGCTCAAGGACAAGCGGGGGACGCGTGCGAATTAGCCTTGCCATGCTTCTGCTCGCCTGGTCGGCGGCCGCGGCCGGACAGGATCCGCTCGGCACCCTCTTTCACACGCCGAAGGAGCGCGACCTGCTGGAACGCCTGCGGCGCGGCGAGAAGGTGGAGGCGGCGGCCGTCACGCGGCCCGATCCGACCATCACCGGGTTCGTCAAGCGAAGCGACGGCAAGAGCACCGTGTTCCTCGACAAGCAGCCCTTTGCGGTGGGCAACCCCAAGGACAACAATCTGATCGAGCCAGGCGTCGTGCAGCGATTCGATCCGGCGCCTCCGCCTCCGCCACCTCCACCGCTGCAGCCGCAGGGACAGCAGACGCAGAGAACCGAACCGGCCAAGCGCGAAAATCCCGACTCCGGAGAGGGAAACGCGGTGTCCAGACTCAAGGACGCCGCGGCGAAACTGCGCAACAGGGGAAGCGAGGAGTGAGCGTCGTGAGCGAAGCGCGCACTGCACGCCCACTCCGGATTTCACGCGGCTTCACGCTGATCGAGATCGCGGTGGTCATCGTCGTGCTCTCGCTGCTGCTTGCCATGATCGCGGGAGTCGCGACGGCGATGGTCGGTCAGCAGCGGCGCGAGGCCACGAGGCAGAGGCTCGCCGGCGTGGAAACCGCGCTGGCCCTGTATGTTTCGCAGAACCGGCGCCTGCCTTGCCCGGCCGACGGCAGGCTAGTCTCGACCGATACCAACGCGGGGCTGGAGCGGCCCGTTGGAGGAGTGGCCTGCCAAGTGGTCACGGGAACGGCCAATTCCCAGACCCACGGAGTCGTACCTTGGCGGACGCTGGGCCTCACCGAGACCGATGTGACAGACGGCTGGG
>CAZOIB010000124.1:0-4187 GCA_964579785.1 uncultured Lysobacter sp.
ACGATGCGGCCGCCGATCGAGCAGCCCATGAACACCGGCCGGTCCAGTTCGAGGGCGCCGCAGAACGCCCGGATCGCGTCCATGAAGCCGCGCGCGGTCAGCCGATAGGTTTCCTGCTCGAAGCCGGCCGGCGGGAAGGACTTCCCGTGCCAGGGCAGGTCGAACGCGATGACGCGGAAGTCCCGGAGGACCTCGGCGTCGTTGAGCAGGTGCCGCCACTGGCGCCCGTCGGACCCGGCCGTGTGGACGCAAACGAGCGGGATGCCCTGGCCCGCTTCCTCGAAGTACACCCGGTTGGGCCTTCCATCGATCTCGAAATGGGCGTAGCGCCCGACGATGGGTTCGATTGTCGCTTTCATGTCCCGGCCACGCGCATGCGGCGCGGCAGCGCCAGCAGGTCCTTGAAGTACTGCAGGTTGCCCATGAAGGGGTGGAGGTTCCCCTCGATGGAGAGGAAACCCTTCTTGTTCATTGCGAACAGGTCGTGATACCAGGGCGGCGGCGCGGGCAGCCAGAACTTCTCCCAGGCTTCCGGCGGCGCAGAGATGATGAATGCGCAGGAGCGCATGCGCCGGGGGCCTTCCTCGATCTTCGAGATCCTGCCCTCGGCCAGGGAGATGATGCACGAGGCCGAGCCGATGGCCACCTGGAACTCGAGGGACAGGAACCGGCCCCTTGCGGCTAGCGCGGCGTTCGCGTTCAGGGCCTCCGGCAGTTTCATCAGCCTCGCAAGGAGCGCCGCCTCGGCGGGCGTCCTCGTCCTGGGGGTGGTTCCTTCGCTGCTCATCGCGCTGTTCCTCTCGGGGCCGGCGTGCGGCGAATGCGCCTCGACGCCTTTTCGCGCCAAGCGTAGAGGACGCCGGCGCAGAACGTCAACGCGAATGGCGATCCAAGGGCTTGACACCTCGGGGGGGCCACACCACCATCGTCCGCGGCATGGCCCATTGACGAAGAGGAGAGGGAGATGAACGTCTGGAAACAGGTGGGGAGCCTGGCGGGTTCCGCCATGGCCGTCGTTGCGGCGCTGGCGGCTTCGCCGGCGCTCGCGCAGGATTACCCGAAGATGGAATTGCGGTTCGGCCACTTCGCGCCGGCCACGACCGCGCACGGCCAGGTCGATCAATGGTTCGCCGACGAGGTCGCCAAGCGAAGCAAGGGGCAGGTCTCCATCAAGATCTTCTGGGCCGGCGCCATCGGCAAGCCGAACGAGCTGCTCAACATGGCGGGCCGCGGCGCGGTGGACATCGCGGCCGTGCCGGCCAGCTATTTCCCGGCGCAGCTGCCGCTTCTCGCGGCGCCGAGCGCGCTGCCGCTGGCGCTTCCCTCGCCCGAGAAGGCGCAGAGGATCGTCTACGACCTCTGGGAGTCCACGCCGGCGATGCAGGACGAGGCGAAGAAATCCGGCGTCTGGCCGCTGCTCTTCCACACGCTGAACGCCTACCACCTCCTTTGCAACAAGCCGATCCGCAACCTGGACGATCTCAAGGGCAAGAAGATCCGCTCGCAGGGGGAATACATCCCCAAGATGCTCGCGGCGGTGGGCGCCGTGCCGGTCAACGTGCTGCCCGGCGAGTTCTACGAGAGCCTGCAGCGGGGAAGCGTCGACTGCATGGTCCTCCCGTGGGACCTGATGGTCGCGTTCAAGCTGCAGGAGGTCGCCAAGCACGGGTCGGCGATCAACCTGGGGGCCCTGATCTCCAACCCGCAGTGGTACAACCTCAAGAAGTGGGAGCAGCTCCCGGCCGGCGTGCGCAATCTCCTCACGGACGTCGCCAAGGACGCACTGGCGGTGGACCTCGCCAAGGCGAAGGAGTCGGAGCAGAACGCGCTCGCGGTCATGAAGGCGGCGGGCGTCGAAATCCTCCCGTTCCCGGACCAGGCGCGCTTCGAAGCGATGATGCCCGACTTCCTCGGGGAATGGGTCGCGGCCATGGCCAAGGCGGGAAAGGGCGCCGAGGCGGAGGCGATGGCGAAGCGGTGGAAATCGCTGCGCTGACCCGCGGCGGCCCCCTCGGGGCGCTCGCGTGAAGGTTCGGTAGCCGCGGTGGACGGAACGGTCGTCGCGATCGCCGGCACGGTCGGGATGCTGGCGCTGCTTGTCGCCGGCATTCCGGTCGGGCTCGCGCTCGGGCTGACGGGATTCCTCGGGCTCGCCGGCATCGGCGGGCTGGACCTGGCGCTGGTGCAGCTGCAGAGCCTGCCGTACAACCTGGCGAACGACTACGCCTTCGCCGTCGTCCCGACGTTCGTGTTCATGGGCAACCTCGCCATGAACGGCGGCATGGCCAAGGAACTCTACGCGGCGGCCGACCGCTGGTTCGGGCACTTCCGCGGCGGGCTCTACCTGTCCACCATCGCCGGCTCGACGGCCTTCGGCGCGGCCTCCGGATCGACGCTGGTCAACGCGACGGTCTTCACCAAGGTGGCGCTGCCGGAAATGCTGCGGCTCGGCTACTCCAAGAAGACCGCCAGCGCCTGCATCGCCTCCGTGGGCACCCTGGACGCGATGATTCCGCCCAGCGTCGCCATGGTGGTGTACGGGATCCTGACCGAGCAGTCGATCGGGAAATTGATGGTGGCGGGTATCGTTCCCGGCCTGCTCGCCGCGCTGGCCTACGTCGCGCTGATCATGGTCATGGTCCGGCTGCGGCCAGAACTGGCGCCGCGGCGGGCGGAAGCCGCCGGGTGGGGCGAGCGGTGGACGTCGCTGCGCGGGACCTGGTCCATCCTCCTTCTCTTCGCCATCGTGATGGGCGGGATCTACCTCGGGTTCTTCTCGCCGACGGCCTCCGGTGCGGTCGGCGCCTTCGGCGCGCTGGCGATCCTGGCGGCCCGGCGCCGGCTGACGTGGCAGATCGTGCGCGACTCCCTGACCGGCGCGGCCCTGACCACGGCGATGCTCTTCGTCATCATGATCGGCGGGCTAATGTTCTCCCGCATGCTCGTCATGAGTGGCGCGCTCACCGGGATCGTGGATTGGGTGTCCTCCCTCGGGCTGACCCCGCTGATGCTCATCGCCGCGCTGTGCGTGATGTACGTCGTCCTCGGCTGCCTGACCGATGCGATCTCGATGCTCATCGTCACGCTGCCGTTCGTGTTCCCGATCGTCTCCAAGGCCGGGATCGACCCCATCTGGTTCGGCATCCTCTGCGTCCAGCTCCTCGAGATCGGCGCCATCACGCCGCCGGTCGGGCTGAACCTCTACGCCACCGTCAGCGCCTCGAACGGGGCCGTCAGCATGGACGAGATCGTCGAGGGCATCGTGCCCTTCGTCCTGCTCAACTTCGCCATCCTGGCGGTGCTGGTCGCGTTTCCCGGCCTCGCCCTCTGGCTCCCAAGCCAGATGAAATCCTGAGGCAGGGCGTGAAGCTGCTCGAGAAGATGAACGAGGGGATGCTCTGGATCGCCGGGGCCGGGATCCTGGTGATGTCCGTCTCCGGCGGCCTGGACGTGATCTTCACCGCCGCGCTCGGCAAGCCCATCCCCATGGTCTACGAGCTCACGGAAGCGCTCATGGTGCTGGTGGTGTTCCTTTCCCTGGGGCACCTGCAGCTCTCCGACAGCCACATCGCTATGGAATTCCTCCAGGCGAGGCTCGGCCCGGGCGGGCGGCGCGTGCACGGCGTCGTGGTGCAGGTCGTTGCCTTGGTCTGCTTCGGGGCGCTGATCTGGCAGGCGTGGCTGATGGCCTGGGAGAGCTGGACGCTGCGCGAGCACTCGGTGGGGCTCTACCCGTTTCCCCTCTACCCCGCGAAATTTGCCGTCGTGATCGGCGCGGCGCTGGCCTCGGCGTGCTGCATCGCCAAGCTGGCCCGGGCGTTCACCCCCGGCGGCGCGCCCGCGGGCCGTCCCCCCGGCACCGGGCCCGCGATCGAGTGACGCCGGCGCGCGCGCTTCTCGTCTCCACCGCATCCGAACACCTTCCCGAAATCAGGACCAGACGCAGGACATTCCGATGAAACGAAGCGAATCCAGGATCCTCACCACCCACGTCGGCAGCCTGCCGCGCCCGCGCGAGCTGCTGCAGCCCCTGCACGCCCGGGATTCCGGCGATGCCTACGACAAGGCCGCGCTGGAAAAGCAGGTCACCCGCGCGATCGGCGATGCCGTGCGCCAGCAGCTCGAGGTCGGCATCGACATCGTGAACGACGGGGAACACGGCCGCGCGAGTTTCGCCACCTACGCGA
>CAZOIB010000125.1:0-10589 GCA_964579785.1 uncultured Lysobacter sp.
TTCCAGAGCGTAGCACTCGTCATCTTGGCGGCGACCATGGCGAATTCGAGGGCACTTGCGGGCGCCTTGCCGGTCTCAGGGTCCTTGAACTCGCCCGAGTAATAGTTGAAAAGATTCGGGAAGCCCTTGGCCTTGAGCTTCTCGGCCAGCAGCCACATGACTTCGGTCTCTTCCTGTTTCACGTCCCACAGGCGTTGCACGGCGCCTTGCTGGATCGACGCATATCCGTGGCCGTTGCCCATGTTGGTCACGACAGACCAGCCTTCGGCCGAATTGAAAGTGGCCGGCAGGACAATGTCGGCGAACTGCGTCATCTCCGAGGGATTGGTCACCATGTGCACGAAGAAGGGCACCTTCGCCATGGCCTTGTCCCAGCGGTCCGCCCCGGTCGCCGAGAAGTTGAAGTTGGCCCACGAGGCCATGAACACCTTCACCGCGCCCGGGTCTTTCAGCATGCCGTTGGCCACGTTGTTGGTGACCACGCCGCTGCCGGGCTTGGCGCCCATCATGGCGGGCATGTCCTTGGCGCCGCGGCCGTCGAGCTTCTTGCCCTTGCTCGCGCCCTTGGCCTGCTCGTCCACGTACTTGTCTGCGCTCGGGAACTTGGCGAGCGGCACGCTGCTCGACTGCCACACGCCGCCCTCGACGTCGATCGAGCCCAACAGGCCGTTCAACGCATGGACCGCCATCGCGCTGTAGGTGCCGCGTGGGTGCATCGCCGCACCCGGCCCCATCCACACCGTGACCTTCGGCGCCGCCTTGCCCATGGCGCGCGCCACGCGCACGATCTGCGCCGCGGGAATCGCCGTTTCCTTCTCGGCCCAGGCCGGCGTGCGATCCTTGAGCTCGATGTTCCACCACTTCACCACGCCGTTGGTTTCCTTCTCCGCGAAGGCCGCCTCGTCCACTGCCTTGCCTGCGACGAACAGGTTTTTCCCGTCCTTGAAGTCGCCGACGAACTCGCGGCTCCACAGCCCCTCGGTGAGGATCACGTGCGCGATGGCGCCGGCCAGCGCACCGTCGGTGCCCGGATTGAGGGGCAGCCATTCCTGCGCCTTCGCCGCCACGTTGGAGAGGCGAGGATCGACCGCGATCACGGTGCCGCGCTTCAGGATCTCGCCAAAGCGGCGGATGGTGTTGGGCACCATCCGGTTGGAGGCCAGCGGGTCGCAGCCCCAGGCGACGAGACAGTTCGTCTTGTCGAGGTCGTAGTCGCGGTAGCCGAAGAAGCCCTGCGTGAGGCCCGGGCCCATCTTCTCGGCTTCCGCGCAGATGGCGCTGTGCGAGAAGTAGTTGGGCGTGCCGAAGACCTTGGGCAGCGTGCCGTAGAGCAGGTCCGTGGAGGTCGGTGAATAGCGGCCGCGCATGTAGACGAACTTCTGCGTCTCGCCCGCCTTCCTGAGCGCGATCATCTTGTCGGCCACGGTGTCCATCGCCTCGTCCCAGGTGATGGGCACGAACTTCGGGTCGACGCCGCGGCCCTTGGCCGGGTTGGTGCGCTTCATCGGCACCTTGATGCGGTCCGGGTCGTAGACCTGCTGCGGGATCATGTGCCCGCGCGGGCAGACGTAGCCGTGATTGGTCTTGCTGAGCGGGTTGCCGCGAACGCGGGTCGCGCGTCCGTTCTGCACGTAGATCTGGATCGCGCACCATTGCGTGCAGCCCTGGCAGGTGGAGGCCACCCACTCGCCCTTGGCGGGGCCCGCCGCCTTCGCCTTGCGCAGCGCCATCGCGCTGGTCACGGGTATTTCTTCCCCCGTCGTCGCGCAACCCGCGGCCATGGCGCTGGCGAATGCGACCGACGCCTTGATGAATTCCCTTCTCGTTAGCTTCATATGGAGGCCTCCTGAGCCGCACGTCCTGTCGGGGGTATCTGCCCGTTTCCCTCTGCATACCCCCGGGAGAATGAAAAGGGGGTATGCAAATTCCGCCTCATTTCAACAGTTCACGATCCCGCAAACTTGACTTGGGTCAAGAGTCATTCGGTCCCGGAGCGAAAGATGGGAGCAAGGGGAGGTGCCTTGTTTCCCCTTCGGAAAGTCGACCACCTTGAATGCGCTTGATGTTGGGATTTGGCCCTTGCTGGAGGCAGGCCTCGGCAACCTGGCTGCCTACCTCGCCGCGCATGTGCTCCTTTGCCTGGTTCCGGCGTTTTTCATTGCCGGCGCCATGACCGCGCTCATCCCGAAGGAAGCGGTCACTCGCTTCCTCGGCCGCAATGCCGCTCCCGCCGTGTCGTACCCCGCGGCAGCCGCAGCCGGCTCGCTCCTCGCGGTCTGCTCCTGCACCATCGTGCCGCTCTTCGCCGGCATCTATCGCAAGGGCGCCGGGCTGGGACCGGCGATCACCTTCCTTTTCTTCGCGCCCGCGGCCAACATCCTGGCACTCGTCTACACGGGCGGCGTGCTCGGCGCCGATCTCGCCGCGGCGCGCTTCCTGCTCTCGCTCGCGTTCGGCATCGGCATCGGCCTGATCATGGCGATGCTGTTCCGCGCCGACGACGCGGCCCGCGACCAATCGGCGGACACGCTGTTCGCGGGGGACGAACCCGGCAGGATGAGCCGACCGGCGATCGCGTTCCTCGCGGCATGGGTAGCCCTGCTGCTCGCGGGAACGCTCAAGCTCGCCTTTCTCTCCGACGTCATCCTCGACGTTAGTCTGCCGCTCGGCGACACGCGCCCCTGGCAATCCGTTCTCGACAATCTCGTGCCCCACGACGCGGGCCGCGGGGAGGAAGGCATCTCGGTTCAGGGAGTGGTCCTGATCGCGCTCCTGGCCCTGATCGCGGCGTGCGCCTGGAAGGGGCTGGAGGGCATCCACGAAGGCTTCAGCGCCTGGACGCGTGCGAGCCTCGTCCTGATCGCCGCCACGCTGCTCGTCGCGAGCCTCGCGGTGCGCACGGGCGCCGCCGGCCTCGCTGTCGGCATCACCGGCCGCTTCGTCGCCGTCGCCATTTGCCTCGGCCTCATCGGCGCGATCGCGCGGCGCGGGCTGCCGCGCGAGGAGTTGCAGGCGTGGCTGTGGGAATCGTGGCGCTTCATGAAGCAGATCTTCCCGCTGCTCGTGGCCGGCGTCTTCCTGGTCGGCATCCTGCGGGTGCTCATCCGGCCCGAGTGGATCGAGTACCTGGCCGGGGCCAACACGGTCGGCGGCAACCTGGCCGGCGTCGCCTTCGGGGTTTTCATGTACTTCCCGACCCTCGTGGAAGTGCCGATCGCGAAGATGTTCCTGGAGCTCGGCATGCACCGAGGGCCCCTGCTCGCCTACTTGATGGCGGATCCGGAGCTGAGCCTGCAGAGCATCCTCATCATCGCCGCCATCATCGGCCGGCGCATGACCTTCGCCTACGTGTGCCTCGTGGCGCTGTTCAGTGCAGTGGCGGGACTGGCCTACGGCGCGTGGATCGACGGCGCGTCGCCGCTGGGCATTGCGCTCGCCGTGGCCGCGTTCGTCGCCTTGCTGGCGCTGCTCGTGACCCGCATCGGCGCCTCTCACTCCGCAACACCACAGGGAACCTGACCATGCTCACCATCAGGGTATTCGGACCGGGCTGTGCCAACTGCCGCAAGCTCGAGGAGATCTCCGCGAAAGCTCTCGCCGAAACAGGTGTCGCCGGCGAAGTCCTCAAGGTCACGGACATGAAGGAGATCATCGCGGCAGAGGTCTACAAGACCCCCGGCCTTTCGATCAACGGGAAGCTCGTCAGCACGGGCCGCATCCCGGCGCCGGAATCCGTCGTGCAGTGGATTCGCGAGGCACAGGGACGCTGAAGGGCACCCGCCTCAGCCGCGCTGGTTCATCTTGCGCAGGCGTTCCGCCATGACCCGCATGATCTGCAGGGAGAAGTAGGGCGTCTGCTGCACCATGAACAGGAACCGCTTCTCGGGAATCGCGAGGAGCTTGCAGTCAGTCTTGGCGATGGCGGTCGCGACGCGCGGCGCGTGGTCGATCAGCGCCATTTCGCCGAAGGGCTCCCCGGGCCCGAGGGACTCGACGACCGCCCCGTTGATGCGCAGCTCCACTTCCCCTTCGAGGACGACGAACAGGGCGTTGCCGGGGTCGCCCTCGGAAAAGATGACGTGACCCGCGGGAAAGGCCTCTCCATCCGTCTCGTTGCGGAACACATCCAGAGTGATGCCCATGGTTCTCCCCGTGGCTTTCGTGACAGCGAGGTTACGGGGAGCGGATGACACTTCCGTGACAACACGGCAAGCGCAGGGGCTCCGGGCTGGCGTCGCGGGACAAAAGAAAATGGGCGGCCCGAAGGCCGCCCCGAAAGCCACCAGAGGATCGGAGGAGCACCTGGTGACGCCGGAGAGGATCGTTGCAGCCTTTCCGCCAAGAGGAGCGGCGATGATGGGCCGGGCATGTTTCACGGCGATGACGAACGCGCTCGCCCCGCGCGGCGCGGCGCGTGCATTGCCACGAATGCTTCACGCAACGGACGCACTCCTTACTTGCGCCGCGCGGAAAATGCCCCGACATGACCGATGCCTCCCCGGCGCTGCGCTTCCGCTCCATCTTCATCTCCGACCTGCATCTCGGGACTCCGGGGTGCCAGGCGAACCACCTGCTGGAGTTCCTGCGCCACACCGACAGCAACTACCTCTACCTGGTCGGTGACATCGTCGACGGCTGGCAGCTCAAGCGCCGCTGGTACTGGCACCAGAGCCACAACGACGTCGTGCAGAAGGTGCTGCGCAAGGCACGCAAGGGCACGCGCGTGGTTTACATCGCGGGCAATCACGACGAGGCCCTGCGCGACTTTCTCGGCGTGGCCTTCGGCGGCATCGAGATCCGCGACGAGGCGGTGCACTGGACGGCGGATGGCCGCCGCCTGCTGGTGACCCATGGCGATCTCTTCGATGCGGTGGTGCAGCGCGCGCGCTGGCTGGCGCACCTGGGCGACTGGGCCTACTGCACGGTGCTCAAGCTCAACCAGTGGCTGAACCAGGCGATGGCGAGGCTCGGCCTTTCCTACTGGTCGCTCTCGCGGTTCCTCAAGGTGCGGGTGAAGAACGCGGTCTCCTACATGACCGACTTCGAGGAAGCCCTCGCGAACGAGGCCAGGCGCCGCGACTTCGACGGCGTGGTCTGCGGGCACATCCACAAGGCCGAGATCCGCGAGATCGGCGGCATCCTCTACTGCAACGACGGCGACTGGGTGGAGAGCCTCACCGCGCTGGTCGAGCTCGAGAGCGGCGAGCTGCGGCTCATCGACTGGCGTGCCATCGCGACGCTCAAGCAGTCCGCAGTGGCCATGGCCAGGGAGGAGGAGCATGCGCCTGTTGCTGGTGACTGACGCCTGGGCGCCGCAGGTCAACGGCGTGGTGGTGACGCTCGCGAACACGATCGCGTGGCTGGAACGAATCGGGTACGACGTGCACGTGCTGTCGCCCGAAGGGATGCGCACGGTGCCGATGCCCACCTATCCGGAAATTCCGCTGGCCGTCCTGCCCGGTCGCGCGGTCGCCAGGCGGATCCGCGAGCTGCGGCCGGAAGCCATCCACATCGCGACCGAGGGTCCCGTCGGCATCGCCGCGCGCGATTACTGCGTGGCCAACGGGCTCGCGTTCACGACCACCTACCACACCTGCTTTCCGGAGTACGTGCAGCCGCGCTTCGGCATTCCGCTCGCGTGGACCTATGCCTGGTTGCGGCGCTTTCACCGGCCGTCGTCGGCCGTGCTGGTCGGCACCGATACGATCCGCACGCTCCTCGAGCAGCGAGGGTTCAGCCGTGTCGGGGACTGGTCGCGCGGCGTCGATCTCGAACTCTTCCGCCCCCGGCCCGCGCGTTGCACGGAGTATCCCGGCCCGGTGTTCGTCTTCGTCGGGCGGGTGGCCGTGGAGAAGAACCTGCCCGCCTTCCTCGCGCTCGACCTGCCGGGCACCAAGCTGGTCGTCGGCGACGGCCCGGAACGTGCACGCCTGCAGAGGCGCTACCCGGATGCCGTCTTCGTCGGCATGAAGACCGGCGCCGAACTGGCGGCCTGCTACCAGCGCGCGGACGTGTTCGTCTTTCCCAGCCGCACCGACACCTTCGGGCTGGTGCTGCTCGAGGCGATGGCGTGCGGCACGCCGGTGGCAGCCTTTCCGGTACGCGGCCCCATCGACGTGATCAAGGAGCCCCGCGCCGGAGTCCTCAACGAAGACCTGCGCGAGGCGGCCATGACGGCCCTCCTGCTCGATCGCGCCGAAGTGCGCGGCTACGCCGAGCAGTACTCCTGGGAGCGCTGCACCCGGCAATTCGCCTCGCATCTCGTCCCCGCGAACGGCAAAGCGGCGGGCCAGGCCGCGAATCCGGCAATCGACGGACGGGCAGCCGCGCAATGAAGCACGGGCGGCCGCGGCCGGCCTGCCTGCCAGCGCGGTCAGGCGGCCCGGTTCAGGAAGTGGCGGGCGAACCGCGCGTCGAGCCGGTCGAGGGAAAGTAGCATCGGCAGATCGGCACAGTGGAAGTCGCGATCCCAGGCCGGCTCGCCGCACACCCAGGCACCCAGGCCGAGGTAGCCCTTCACCAGCGGCGGGACCGGAACGGCCGCGCCGGGAGCGTGCTCGCGCAGCGGCAACGGGCAGCGCGGACTGACGCGGAACTCCTCGGGCGCCAATCCGTCCGCGGCGATGCGCCGGAAGATCGCGGCCGCACCCTGCCCGCCGTCACCGAGGCCGATGCTCGCGCACCCGATCAGGTAGTCGTGGCGATTGTCGATGGCGTACTTCGCCAGCGCCGACCACATGAGGAGCATCACCACGCCGGAGCGATGCACGGAATCGACGCAGGTGCGTCCCACTTCCGCCATGCGGCCACGCAACGCGCCGAGCCGGCCGAGATCGAACTCGCGCTCCGAGTAGTAGCCACCGATCGCGCGCGCGGTTTCCGGGGAGAGAATTCGGTAGGTGCCGACTGCCGCGCCCGAAACGACGTCGCGCACGACCAGATGGTCGCAATGGCGATCGAACTCGTCCTCGTCTACGCCGCGGTCGCGGGACGCCAGTTGCGCGCCCAGCTCCTCGCCGAACACGCGGTAGCGCAGGCGCTGCGCCTCCGCGATGAGCGCGCCATCCCTGGAGATGGTGACGGCGAATCGGGAGGTGTCCCCCGGAAACCGGCCTCTTGCGGTCATCGTGCCCTCGCATGTGCGTTGGATTGCCCATACGTTAGGGGTGCGCGGTGACCGCGCCGTGACCGGAGTGCTACGGTTTGCTTACTGCGGCTTCGGCCGCTAGCCGAAGCGGCCGGTGATGTAGTCCTCGGTCGCCTTCTGGCGCGGCTTGATGAAGATCTGGTCCGTCTCGCCGAACTCGATGATCTCGCCCAGGTACATGTAGGCCGTGTAGTCGGAGACCCGTGCCGCCTGCTGCATGTTGTGCGTCACGATGAGGATGGTGACCCGCTGGCGCAGCTCGTCCACCCGTTCCTCGATCGAGGCGGTGGCGATCGGGTCGAGCGCGGACGTCGGCTCGTCGAAAAGGAGGATCTCCGGATCGGTCGCCAGCGCCCGCGCGATGCAGAGCCGCTGCTGCTGGCCGCCGGACAGGTTGAACGCGAGATCGTGCAGGCGGTCCTTCACCTCGTCCCACAGCGCCGCGCCGCGCAGGGCCTGTTCCACCTTCTGGTCCAGCACCGCCCGGGCGCGAACGTTGCGCACGCGCATGCCGTAGGCCACGTTCTCGTAGATCGTCTTGGGAAACGGGTTGGGCTTCTGGAACACCATGCTGATGCGCATGCGCACCTCGATGGGGTCCACGTCGGGCGCCAGGATGTTGACGTCGTCCGGGTACATGCGGATCTCGCCCTCGTAGCGGTTGCCCGGATAGAGGTCGTGCATGCGATTGAAACTGCGCAGGAAGGTCGATTTCCCGCAGCCCGAGGGCCCGATGAGCGCCGTGACCTTCTTCTCGTAGACGGGCATGTCGAGCTTCTTCAGCGCATTGAAGGTGCCGTAGTGGAAGCTGAGCCCCTTCGCCTCCGCCTTGACGACGAGATCGCCGGCCACGGGCTTCTCCCGCTCCTGGACGGCAGGCTTGAGTACGGCTGACATGGTGTTCTCCCCTTCTACCATTTGATGTTCTTGCGCAGGCGATAGCGGATGTAGATAGCCAGCGCGTTCATGACGAGGGTCATCACCACCAGCACCAGTCCTGCCGCCGCCGCATTCACCTGGAAGGCCGCCTCGGGCCGCGAGGTCCAGTTGAACATCTGGATCGGCATCACCGTGAAGGGTGAAGTCAGCCATTCGAAGTTCACGAACGGCGGTGTCGCCTGCACGGGGGACGGCGGGAGGAAGGCGATGAACGTGAGCGCACCGATCGTGATGATGGGCGCGGTCTCGCCGATGGCGCGGGCCAGCCCGATGATCACGCCGGTGAGTATGCCGGCCATCGAATACGGGATGATGTGGTCGTGCGTCGTCTGCCACTTGGTGGCGCCCAGTGCGTAGGCGCCCTCGCGGATGGCGATCGGGATCGCCCGGATGGCTTCCCGCGTGGCGACGATCACCACCGGCAGGATCAGGAGCGCAAGGGTGAGACCGGCGGTGAGGACGCTCTGGCCCAGCCCGAACTGGTAGACGAAGAGGCCGAGCGCCAGCAGGCCGTAGACGATCGAGGGCACGCCGGCGAGGTTGGTGACGTTGATCTCGATCACGTCCGTCATCCAGTTGCGCGGCGCGTACTCCTCCAGGTAGACGCCGGCGCCGACGCCGAGAGGCACGGCCGCCAGCGCCGTCACCAGCATGACGAGGGTCGAGCCCACCCACGCCGAGAGGATGCCGGCGTTCGCGGCCCGGCGCGACGGGAAGCTCGTGAAGAAATCCGGCGTGATGCGGGGCGCGCCGTCGATCGTCATGTCGAGGAAGAGTGCGACGAAGGCGAGGATGCCGAACATGAGCGCCAGCACCCCGATCGAGGCGAAGACCAGGTCCCAGCGCTTGTGGCTGGCGATGAGCGCGCGCAGTTCGCGCAGCTTGCGCGCGTGCCGGCCCAAGTCGGTCGTGGTGGAATTCATGGCTATGTCTGCGCCCTGTTCGGCCATGATCAGTACGCTTCGCGGTACTTGCGCCGCATCCAGTGACCGAGGATGTTGAAGACGAGTGTCAGGAAGAAGAGCATCAGGCCCGCGGCGAAGATCGACTGGTATCCGATCGAGCCGTGCGGCAGGTCCCCCAGCGCCACCTGCACGATGTAAGCGGTGATCGTCGAGGCCGGCTCGGTCGGGTCGAGGGTGAAGTTGGGCTGCATGCCCGCGGCCACGGCGACGATCATGGTCTCGCCCACGGCGCGCGACACGCCCAGGATGTAGGCGGCGGCGATGCCGGAAATGGCGGCCGGGGTCACCACCCGCGTGGCCGTCTGGAAGCGCGTGGCACCCATCGCGTAGGAGCCTTCGCGCAGGCTCATCGGCACGGCGCGCATGGCGTCCTCGGCCACCGAGCTGATGTAGGGAATGATCATGACCCCCATCACGAGCCCGGCGGAGAGCATGTTGAACCCGGGCAGGGCCGGGTAGATCTTCTGCAGGATCGGTGTGACGAAGACCAGGGCGAAGTAGCCGTAGACGATCGTCGGGACCCCGCCGAGCAGCTCCAGGAAGGGCTTGGCCACTTCGCGCACGGAAAAGGGCGCGAACTCGGAAAGGTAGATCGCGATGATCGTTCCCACCGGTATCGCGACGGCGAGCGCCACCGCCGAGGTGACGATCGTTCCCAGGAGCAGCGGCGCAATGCCGTAGCGCGGCTCGGAGAAGAGCGGCGTCCACATCGTGTCGGTGAAGAAGTCCACCAGCGGGACGTGGCGGAAGAACGCGAGCGACTCGTAGAAGAGGATGAAGACGATCCCCAGCGTGGTCGCCACCGACACGAACGCCGCGAGGAACAGGATCATCTCGATGAGCCTTTCCTTTATGTTGCGGCTGAACTTGTGCTTGAGCCGGTCGGGGTCGACGAGGGCCATGGCGGCGCTTCGGGGCAGGTCGATGGTCGCCATTCTAGACTCCGCGGGGCGGGCTCGCCGCAGTCGAAGTGGAGGCGAGGGCGCGGCTGGATCTCGCGCCCCCGCGTCGGAAAGTCCCGGGTCAGGACTTGGCTTCGCGCTTCAGGAGCTCCTCGATGGTGACGCCCACCTCGGCTTCGCCGCCGAACACGGTGCCCTTCTTCATCTTCGTCAGGTGCTCCATGTTGGTCTTGTAGGCGATGTCGGGCAGCGGGACGTATTTCACTTCCCTGGCGAGCTTGGCGCCGTCCTTCATGTAGAAGCCGACGAAGTCCTTCACCTCCGGCTTGGCGAGCGACTTCACGTTCACGTAGATGAAGATCGGGCGCGCGAGCGGCTGGTAGGTGCCCTTGAGCACCGCTTCCATCGAGGGCGCAACCGCGGGCTTGCCTTCCTTCTCGACGATCGGAACCGCCTTGAGCTTGCCCTGGTTCTCGACGTAGTAGGCGAAGCCGAAGTAGCCGATGGCGCCCTTGTCCCGGGAGACGCCCTGCACGAGCACGTTGTCGTCCTCGCTGGCGGTGTAGTCGCCGCGCGAGGCCTTGCTCTTGCCGGTGACCGCCTCGGTGAAGTAGTCGAAGGTGCCGGAGTCGGAAC
>CAZOIB010000126.1:0-7104 GCA_964579785.1 uncultured Lysobacter sp.
GCATCGCGACCGGAACCTTGCCGCGGTGCCTACTTCGACTTCGGGACGGGCGCCGGATCGACGACCTGGTAGAAGACCTCGTCGGCGCGGATCATGCCGAGCTCCGCGCGGGCGCGCTCCTCGACGGCCTCGAGACCCTGCTTCAGGTCCCGCACCTCGGCGTCGAGCGTGTCGTTGCGCACCTTGAGGCGTTCGTTCGCCGCGGCCTGCGCGGTGACCTGGCGGTCCAGCTCGCGCACGCGCAGCCACCCTCCCTTGCCGAACCAGAGCGGATACTGGAGCGCCAGTATCAGGCCGGCGAGGACGGCGGCGAGTGCCTTCATTTCAGCTGGTGGAAGGCCCCGCGCCCCGCGTAGGTGGCGCCTTCGCCCAGCTCCTCCTCGATGCGCAGGAGCTGGTTGTACTTGGCCATGCGGTCGGAGCGGCTGAGAGAGCCGGTCTTGATCTGCCCGGCATTGGTGCCCACGGCGATGTCGGCGATGGTCGAGTCCTCGGTCTCGCCGGAGCGGTGCGAGATCACCGCGGTGTAGCCCGCGCACTTCGCCATCTCGATCGCCTCGAAGGTCTCCGAGAGCGTGCCGATCTGGTTGATCTTGATGAGGATGGAGTTGGCCACGCCGCGGCGGATGCCCTCCTCGAGGATCCGCGTGTTGGTGACGAAGATGTCGTCGCCGACGATCTGCACGCCGTCGCCCAGGCGCTTGGTGAGGATCTCCCAGCCCTCCCAGTCGCCCTCGGCCATGCCATCCTCGATGGAGACGATCGGGTACTTGTCGCACCAGGCGTCGAGGAGGTCGGTGAGCTGCTGCGAGGTGTAGGCGAGGTGCTCGCTCTCGAAGCGGTACTTGCCGTCCTTGTAGAACTCGCTAGCCGCGCAATCCAGGCCGATCAGCACGTCGCTGCCGGCGAGATAGCCCGCCTCCTCGATGGCGCGCAGGATCCACTGGATCGCCGCCTCGTTGTTGGGCAGGTTGGGCGCGAAGCCGCCTTCGTCGCCGACGGTCGTCGAGAGCCCCTCCTTGTCGAGCATCTTCTTCAGGGTGTGGAAGACTTCCGCCCCGCAGCGCAGCGCATCCCGGTAGCTGGGCAGCCCCGCCGGGATGATCATGAACTCCTGCATGTCGAGCGAGTTGTTGGCGTGCGCGCCGCCGTTGATGACGTTCATCATCGGCACCGGCAGGCGGCGCGGGGCGCTGCCGCCGAGGTAGCGGTACAGTGGCAGCCCGCACTCCTCCGCCGCCGCCTTGGCGCAAGCGACGGAGACGGCGAGGATGGCGTTGGCGCCGAGGCGCGACTTGTTCTCGGTGCCGTCCAACTCGATCAGCACGCGGTCGATGTGCGCCTGCTCGGAGACATCGAGCCCGAGGACGGCCTCGCAGATCTCGGTGTTCACGTGCTCCACGGCCTTCTGCACGCCCTTGCCGAAGTAGCGCTGCGCGTCGCCGTCGCGCAGCTCGATCGCCTCGCGCGAGCCGGTGGAGGCTCCGGACGGGACCGCGGCGCGACCGAGCACGCCGGATTCGAGCAGCACGTCCGCTTCCACGGTTGGATTGCCGCGCGAATCGAGTATCTCGCGGGCGACGACTTCGACGATGGCGGTCATGCCTTTTCCCTTTCGATGGTGACGGCCGGTACGGCGACCATCCAGGGCAATATTCTAGTCCAAAGGCGTCCCGCCGCCCTGCCCGGCGCCCCGCTCAGAGCTTCTTCACGAGCGCTTCGGCGAGCTTCCTGGCGGCGTCTTCCTCGCGCTCCGCGGGCTTGGCGCCCCCCACCGCGACGACCAGCCACACGCGTCCCTTCAGGACCTGCACGACGCCCTGCTTCGCGCTCCAGAAGGCCGGCGCGCCGGCGATCAGCAGCGGCCGGGTCTGGAAGTTGAGGCGTTCCTCGTCGAAGGCGGGGCGTGCGTCGGACTCGCTGCGCGCAAAGCGGAAGTTCGCGGAAGCCGAAATGCTCTTGCCGTCCTTCGACGCCCACCAGGTGCAGCTGGGCACGAACTTCGGCCGCCTCGCCTTCGCGTTCTGCGGCTCGGGCTCCGCGCTGCCGCCCAGCGCGAGCTTCGCCTCGCTTTCCGTGAACACCGTGCAGGCGTCGAAGGGCTCCTGCGCCAGGGCGCCGGTCGCGCCCGCCGCAAGTAGCGCGGCGAGCGCGGTGGCGCGAAGTTCCCGCATCCTGAAGTCTCCTGCCATCGCGTTCCCCATTTCTCTCATTCGATGCCGAAGAGCCGCGCGCCGTTCTTCCACGCGATCCCTTCCGCCGTCTCGCGCGGCAGCTGCCCGAGCCACCCGCGGTAGGTCGCGATGGTCTCCGGATAGGACTGCCAGCGCTGGTTCACCCAGGTGTCGCTTCCGGCGAGGAAGCGTTCGCCGTGCCGGATGAAGAAGGCCTTCCACGCCGGCGCGATCCGCCCGTCCTCGACCACGTCCCAGCGGTAGGAAAGCTCGCCCCACAACTGCGGGTACTTGCCGAAGAGTTCCTCGAGCCGCGCGAGCGGCGTGGAGAAGCCGGTGTGCGCCCAGATGAGGCGCGTCTTCGGGTTGTGCGCGAGAAGGATCTCCAGCGCTTCCTCGTCGCAGTGCGCGTGCAGCACCAGTCCCCGGGCGGCGGCGAAGTCGACGATCGCCTTCACCACCGGCGAGGCGGCCTCGCGGCCGAAGATGTGGAATTCCCCCACGCCGCGGTAGTAGCCGCGCTTCTCCTCCGCCTCGATCATCTTCGCGATGTCCGGGTTGGCGTGCCAGGTGCCATAGTCGGCGCGGTCGCGGTAGACGCGGATGAACGGCACGACCGTCAAACCGGGCCGCGGGGCGCTGCGGTTGGCGTCGTGGAGCAGCCGCGTGCCGTCGTTGGGCCGGCTGTTGGCGAGGATCGCCTTCACGCCGTTCTTCGCGAACAGCTCCAGCACCTGCGCCACGGGATAGCGCTCCACGGCGTCCTCGTTGTAATGCAGGTGCGCGTCGAAGAGGGGGCCGTCGTAGGAGGCACCCGCGACGACGGGCGCGGTGAGGGCGAGCGTGAGCAGGAGGCTCGGCACGGCTCTCATCGGGTCTTGCCCGTCTGTATGGTGAGCACGCTCGGCGGGGCGGCGAACGAGTCGGGGCGCGCGCTCTGCCAGAACACCTGGTAGACCGGGTGGGCCGGAACCGAGGCGAGCAGCTCGCCGGGCGCGAGCCACGGGTGCAGCGTCGAGAGCGAGCGCACCTCGTTGGAGGAAACCCGCCGGATCACGTGCTCGGGACCGAGCTCGCTCGGATGACCGAGCCCCGCGGCGCCGAGCAGCTCCTTCAGCGCCTTGAGCGTGTTCTGGTGGAAGTTCGCGACGCGTTCGGCCTTGTCCGGCACGACCAGCGCCCGCATGCGCCGCGGGTCCTGGGTGGTGACGCCCGTGGGACAGTGGCCGGAGTGGCAGGTCTGCGCCTGCAGGCAGCCGAGCGCGAACATGAAGCCGCGCGCCGAATTGCACCAGTCGGCGCCGATGGCCATGGTGCGCGCGATGTCGAAGGCGGTGACCACCTTGCCGCTCGCGCCCACGCGCACGTGCTCGCGCAGGTTCACGCCCACCAGCGAGTTGTGCACGAGCATCAGGGCCTCGCGCAGCGGCGCGCCGACGTGGTCGGTGAATTCCAGCGGGGCCGCGCCCGTTCCGCCCTCGCCGCCGTCGACCACGACGAAGTCCGGCGTGATGCCCGTCTCGAGCATCGCCTTGACGATCCCGAACCACTCCCACGGGTGGCCGATGGCGAGCTTGAAGCCCGTCGGCTTGCCTCCGGAGAGCGTGCGCAACTTCGCGATGAACTGCAGGAGCTCGATGGGTGTCGCGAAGGCCGAGTGCTTCGCGGGCGACACGCAGTCCACGCCCACGGGAACGTGGCGGGCCTCGGCGATCTCCGGCGTCACCTTGGCGCCGGGCAGCACGCCGCCGTGGCCGGGCTTCGCACCCTGCGAGAGCTTCACCTCGATCATCTTCACCTGGTCGGACGTGGCGTTGGCGACGAAGCGCTCCTCGTTGAAGCGGCCCGCATCGTCGCGGCAGCCGAAGTAGCCGCTGCCGATCTCCCAGACGAGGTCGCCGCCCTTCTCGCGGTGGTAGCGCGAGACCGAGCCCTCGCCGGTGTCGTGGTAGAAGCGGCCGCGCCGCGCGCCTTCGTTCAGGGCGAGGATCGCGTTGGCCGAGAGCGCGCCGAAGCTCATCGCCGAGATGTTGAAGACGCTGGCCGAGTAGGGCTTCGCCACGCGGCCCGCGCCGATCGCGATGCGGAAGTCGTGGTCCGCGATCTCCACCGGCGCGATCGAGTGGTTGATCCACTCGTAGTGCGGCTCGTAGAAGTCGAGCTGCGTGCCGAAGGGCCGCTTGTCGACCGCGCCCTTGGCGCGCTGGTAGATGATGGAGCGCTGCGCGCGCGAGAACGGCGTGTGGTCGGAGTCGGCCTCGATGAAGTACTGGCGGATCTCGGGGCGGATGTACTCGAAGAAGAAGCGGAAGTGCGCGATGACCGGATAGTTGCGGCGGATGGCCTGGCTCGGCTGGGCGTAGTCGAGGAGACCCACCAGCGCGAGGCAGGCGAAGGCGACGCCGGGCCACAGCCAGAGCGGCGACCACGCCGCGGCCGCGAGGCAGGCGAGCGCCAACAGGGTGATGGCGGCCCACGCCCAGTAACGCTGCGGCACGATGCGGTCGATCACGCTTCCCACGGATCTCTCCTCGGCTTCGCGGGCCTTTGCGGCCTCTCGGCGGACGACTCTACGGAAAGCGGGTGCCCTTGTAAATCGACCACGACACAGCAGTTGCGGTACGGTTGCGCGGTCGAGGCGTCCTAGGAGAGCGCCGCCAGGGCCGCGCGCAGGCCCATTGCTTCCCCGCCCAGCGGCCGTCCCGGGCGCGCGACATCGTTCCACGCGTAGGTGTCGAAGTGCGCCCAGGGCGTTCCTTCCGGGACGAACCAGTCGAGGAACAGCGCGCCCACGATGGCGCCCGCGAAGCCGCCCCGTCCGGAATTGTTGAAGTCGGCGATGTCGCTCGAGAAAAGGCGCCGGTAATTGCGCCACAGCGGCAGGCGCCAGACCGGGTCCTCGACGGCATCGGCCGCCGCGAGGAGCTTCGCCGCGAACTTCTCGTCGTTCACGAACAGCGCCGGCAGCTCCGGGCCCAGCGCGACGCGCGCCGCACCGGTGAGGGTTGCGAAGTCGATGAGGACCTTCGGCTTGTCTTCCACCGCATAGGCGAGCGCGTCGCACAGCACCACGCGCCCCTCGGCGTCGGTGTTGCCGATCTCCACCGTGTGGCCGCGGCGCGTGCGCACCACGTCGCCCGGGCGGTAGGCATTGCCGTCGATCGCGTTCTCCACGGCCGGCACCAGGAGCTGCAGGCGGTACGGGAGCTTCCTCTGCATCACCAGCCGCGCCAGCGCGATGGCGTGCGCGGCCCCGCCCATGTCCTTCTTCATGAGGCGCATGCCTTCGGCGCCCTTGATGTCGAGCCCGCCGGTGTCGAAGCAAACCCCCTTGCCGACGATCGCCAGGCGCGGGTGCTTCGGGTTGCCCCAGTTCAACTCGAGCAGCCGCGGCGCGCGCGCTGCAGCGCGCCCCACCGCATGAATGGCGGGGAAATTCTGCGCGAGAAGCTCGTCTCCCACCCATTCGTCGAACTCCGCGCCGAAGAGGTCCGCCTGCTCGCGCACGATATCCGCGAGTTCCGCCGGACCCATGTCCTCCGCCGGCGTGTTGACGAGGTCGCGCACCAGCTTCACGGCTTCCGCGAGCCCGAGCGCCTGCGTCACTTTCGCCGCGGCGCCGAGTTGCAGGTGCGCGGGCTTGCGGCGCGGCTTCTTGTAGCGCGTGTACTGGTAGCTCCCCAGCGCCCAGCCGAAAGCGGCCATGTCCTCGTCCAGGGCGACCGGCCCCTTGCCCAGGCTGTAGTGGCCGGGCGCGAGCTGCAGCGGCAGATGCGCGAGCGCCCAGGGGTCGACGCCGTCGCGCACGCCCGCCAGGACGAACTCGACTTCCCCCTTGCTCCCGGGCACTGCACAGTGCGTGTGCTCGCGTCCCTCGAAGTCGCTGGCCTCCACCCAGCGCCGCTGCGCCGCGGTGAGCTTCTGCTTGAGCTTCGGCAGGCGGGCGGTGTCGGTCGCGAGGATGGGCGTGGCCGTGGCATGGGCCTTCTTGTCGGTGATGACCGTCATGGTGTTCCGTCGGTGCGTGGCGAGGCAGTCATTCTAGCGGGTCGGGCGGGAGCGGCCCCAGGGCCGCGCGCCTTGACGCCGCGCAATTGCCGGCCGCGCGGCGCCCACTAGGATAGTTCCAGGAGGAGTCAAGAAAATGCCCTGTGCGTGGATCACCCACCGGGACTGCTCGCTGCACGAGATGGGGGACGGGCACCCGGAATGCCCCGAACGCCTCGACGCGATCTCGGATCACCTGCTGGCGCAAGGGTTGATGAGCCTGCTCATCCCCTACGATGCGCCGGTGGCGACCGTCGACCAGTTGCAGCGCGCGCACACCGCGCACCATGTCTCGGAACTCCTCGCGGCGGCGCCCTCGGAAGGCTACCTGCACGTGGACCCGGACACGGCCATGAACCCCCACTCCATGAAGGCCGCGCTGCGCGCCGCCGGGGCGGCCGTGCTCGCGACCGACCTGGTGCTCAAGGGCGAGGTGAGGAGCGCCTTCTGCGCGGTGCGCCCGCCCGGCCACCACGCGACGCGCGATGCGCCGATGGGCTTCTGCTTCTTCAACAACGTCGCGGTGGGCATCCGCCACGCGCTCGACTTCCACGGCCTAGAGAGGGTCGCGCTCGTCGACATCGACGTGCACCACGGCAACGGCAGCGAGGACATTCTCGCGTCCGACTCGCGCGTGCTGATGGCTTCCACCTTCCAGCGCGGCCTCTACCCTTTCCTGGGCGACGAGCCCAAGGGCCTCAACATGGTGAACGTCGGGCTCCCCTCGGGCGCCACCGGGGACCACCTGCGCGCCGCCGTGCAGGACTACTGGATGCCGGCGCTGGACGCCTTCCAGCCGCAGCTCGTCTACATCTCCGCGGGCTTCGACGCCCATCGCGCGGACGACATGGCCAACATGCGCTGGGTCGAGGACGACTACGCG
>CAZOIB010000127.1:0-4166 GCA_964579785.1 uncultured Lysobacter sp.
GCCCAGCGCCAGGTAGCACGAGGGCACGTCGGGGACGAGGATGCGGAAGCCGTAGATGTCGAACACCTCGGAGAACGAGATGTTCTTCTCCTGCATCTTCTTGTAGATGGAGGAGATGTGCTTCTCGCGCCCCTGCACCTGGGCGTCGACCTTGAACTCCTTCAGCCGCGCCTGGATCGCGTCGCGGAGCTTCCCCACGGCGTCGCGCCGGTTGCCGCGCGCGCGCTTGAGCGCCTTTTCCAGTACCCGGAAGCGCGTCGGGTGCAGGTAGCGGAAGCCCAGGTCCTCGAGCTCGTAGTAGATCGCGTTCAGCCCCAGCCGGTTGGCGATCGGCGCGTAGATCTCGATCGTCTCGCGGGCCACGCGCTCCTGCTTCTCGGCGTGGACGGCCTCGAGGGTGCGCATGTTGTGCAGGCGGTCGGCCAACTTGATGAGGATGACGCGCACGTCGCGCGCCATCGCGAGGAGCATCTTCCTGAAGTTCTCCGCCTGCGCGTGCTGCAGCGTGGCGAATTCGATGCGGTCGATCTTGGAAACGCCGTCGACCAGGTCGGCCACGGGCTTGCCGAAGTGCTTCGCGATCTCGCTCTTGGTGGTCGGCGTGTCCTCCACCACGTCGTGCAGGAGTGCCGCCATGAGCGCCTGCGGGTCGAGGTGCCACTCCGCGAGGATCTTCGCCACCGCGAGCGGGTGGGTGATGTAGGGCTCGCCGCTCTTGCGGTACTGGCCGGCGTGCGCGGCCCGCGACGTCTCGTAGGCCCGTTCGATCTGGGCGATGTCCTCGGGCCGGAGATATCCCAGTACGGCCGCGAGTTCCGACGAGTCGGGTCCGGGCGGGGCGGTTCCGGAGCCCTTAAGGCCTCCCGCGACCGTCTGGACGCCGGGGAGGGACATGATTCAGGTCAGAGAACCGGCGGCGTCGGCGCCGGGGGAAGGAGGAGTTCCCTGCCCACTTTCCCGCCCGCGATCTCGCGCAGCGCGATGACGCAGGGCTTGTCCTTGTTGGCCTCGACCATCGGCGAGGCGCCCAGCGCGATCTGGCGGGCGCGGTTGGTCGCGGCGAGCGTCAACTCGAAGCGGTTGGAAAAGAACTTGATGCAGTCGTCAACCGTGATGCGGGCCATGGCATTTCTCCGTTAGCTGAATTCGGCGAGCAGGCGCGCCAGACTGGGGTTGCGCCGATCCCGCGAGAGACGTGCCGCGCGCACCACCGCCTGCAGGTCGGCGAGCGCCACATCGAATTGTTCGTTGACAATTATATATTCAAATTCAAGAACATGCGAGATTTCTTCGCGGGCGCTGGCCATGCGCCTGGCGATCGACTCGGGGGAGTCCTTGCCGCGCGCGGTGAGGCGCCGGCGCAGTTCCTCGAGCGAGGGCGGCAGGACGAAGATGCCGATCATGTGCGGGAAGAGCGCGCGCACCTGCCGCGCCCCCTGCCAGTCGATCTCCAGCAGCACGTCGTGGCCGCGGGCGAGCTCGCCCTCGATCCACGCCCGCGAGGTGCCGTAATAGTTGCCGTAGACCTCGGCGTGCTCGAGGAAGTCCCCGGCGGCGATCATGGCCTCGAAGGCCGCGCGGCCGAGGAAGCGGTACTCGCGCCCGTCGACCTCACCTTCGCGCGGCGCGCGCGTGGTGCAGGAAACGGAGAGGCGGATCGCGGGCTCGCCCTCGAGCATCGCGTTCACGAGGCTCGTCTTGCCGGCCCCCGAGGGCGCCACGACGACGAAGAGATCGCCCGCCAAGAGTGGCCTACTCGATGTTCTGGACCTGCTCGCGCATCTGCTCGATGAGCACCTTCAGCTCCACCGAGATGCGCGACATGTCCGCCGAGACCGACTTGGAGCCGAGAGTGTTGGCCTCGCGATTGAGTTCCTGGCAGAGGAAGTCGAGGCGCTTGCCGCAGGCGCCGCCCTTGTCGAGGACGCGCCGGAACTCCGCCACGTGGGCCGCCAGGCGCTCCAGCTCCTCGTCGACATCGACGCGCGCGGCGTAGAGGACCACTTCCTGCTGGATGCGCTCATCGGTGGGGGACGCGGCCGCCTCCGCCAGGCGTGCGGCCAGCTTCTCGCGGAAGGCCTTCATGACCTCGGGCATGAGCGGCTGCGCCCGGGCGACCAACGCGGCCATCGACTCGAGGCGGTCGCGCAGCACGGTCGCGAGCTTCTCGCCTTCGCGCTTGCGGGTCTGCGTGAGCTCTCCCACGGCCTGCGCGGCGATGCCCGCCACGTCCTCGCGCACCTGGTCGGCGGCGATCGCGGCGTTCGCGAGCACGCCGGGCCAGTGCAGCACCTCGGCCACCGACAACTGGCGTGCCTGCGGGAAGGCGCCCGTCACGCGGGCCGAGGCCTCCGCGAGCGCGGCCATGGCCTTCGCATCGGGGGCGAGCGCACGTTCACCGACGGCTGCGGGCGTGAACGTGAGGCGGCAATCGACCTTGCCGCGCGTGAGGCCCGCGGCCACCGCCTCGCGCAGCACCGGCTCGAGGGCGCGCAGGTCGTCGGCCAGGCGGCACTGGAACTCGAGGTAGCGGTGGTTGACGCTCTTCAGTTCCACCGCCAGCTGCCCCCCGGCGACCTCGCGGGTGGCGGCGGCAAAGCCGGTCATGCTGGCGATCATGGCGCGCTCGTTTCGATGGCAGTGGCGGGTTGGGCAACCGGTCCGCGCGCGCAGGGGAAAAAGACCTTTCCCGTCGCGGCTTTACAAGCGGTTTTTGATTGCCGACAATGGCCCGAATTATAGCGGAACCCCCGCACTCCATGCCTTCGCAGGTGAACCAGCCGTTGCCGGGAGGCTACATCCTCAACGGCTACCGCATCGAGAAGCCTCTTTCCTCCGGCGGGTTCAGCATCGTCTACCTGGCCTACGACGAGTCCGGCACACCCTTCGTCATCAAGGAGTACCTGCCGGCCGCCATCGCGCTGCGCGCCGACGGCGCCGAGGTGCGCATCGAAGACCCGGCGCATATCGCGGCCTTCCGGCACGGGCTCAAGTGCTTCTTCGAGGAGGGGCGGGCGCTCGCGCTCATCTCGCACCCAAACGTCGTGCGCGTGGAGAACTTCTTCCGCGCCAACGAGACGGTCTACATGGTGATGCAGTACGAGCGCGGGCGCACCCTGCAGTTCCACGTGCAGAAGAACCGCGACGAGTTCACCGAGAAGTTCATGCGCCACATCTTCGTGAACCTGCTGAACGGGCTGCGCGAGGTGCACACCAACAAGCTGCTGCACCTGGACATCAAGCCCGCCAACATCTACATCGCCATGGACGGGCGCCCGGTGCTGCTCGACTTCGGCGCCGCGCGCATCACGCTGTCCGAGGAGCCGACGAAGTTGCGGACGATGTTCACCGCCGGCTTCGCCGCCCCGGAGCAGTACGGGCACGCCGCCGGCGACCTCGGGCCGTGGAGCGACATCTACTCGGTGGGCGCCACGCTCTACACGTGCATCGCCGGCACGCCTCCGCAGGCCGCCGATGCGCGGCTCGCCAAGGACCGCCTGATCCCGGTGCGGTCGCTCTCGCGCCAGGCCTACTCCGAGGAGCTCTATTCGATCGTCGAGGCGTGCCTGAGCCTGAACTACCTGGACCGGCCGCAGACCGCCTTCGAGCTGCAGAAGCTGCTGCAGCTCGAGCCGCAGGATCCGGCCAGGAAAGGGCTGATGGACTCCCTGAGCCAGCCCCTGGCGAAGTTCTTCCAGCGCTGAACGCACGCGGACGCGACCCGGATGCGCTTCAAGATCTTCCAGGACAGCCGCCAGGGCGACCGCTCGGGAAACGAGGACCGCATCGGCTACTGCTACAGCAAGGACGTGCTCCTGATGGTGGTGGCCGACGGGATGGGCGGGCACGCGCAGGGCGAGGTGGCGGCGGAAATCGCGGTGGGCGAGATCACGCGCCTCTTCCAGCAGGAGGCGCGGCACCGCCTGCGGCGCCCGTCCGACTTCCTGGTCACCGTGTTGAACTCGGCGCACCGCGCGATCGTCTCGCATGCGGTGGTCCACAACCTCCTGGAGTCCCCGCGCACGACCTGCGTGGTGTGCATCGTCCAGGACGGCGTGGCCTGGTGGGCGCACGCGGGGGATTCGCGCCTCTACGTGCTGCGCGAGGGCAAGCTGGTGGCCGCCACCCAGGACCACTCGCGCGTGCAGCAGATGGTGGATGCTGGG
>CAZOIB010000128.1:0-6381 GCA_964579785.1 uncultured Lysobacter sp.
CAGAGATCCTCGCCGAGGATCGCGGAGGCCTCGCGAAAGGTCCTCTCGACGACGGGCGTGTCGGCGAAGCCGCCCATCATGCCGACCGACTGCGAGCCCGGGCCGGGAAACACCACTGCGATCTTCATTTCTTGTTCACCACCGGATGAGTACGGAACCCCAGGTGAAACCGCCGCCTACGCCTTCCAGGAGCACGATGTCGCCGCGCTGGATGCGGCCATCGCGCACCGCGACGTCCAGCGCCAGCGGGATGGAAGCCGCGGAGGTGTTGGCATGCACGTCCACCGTCACGACGCACTTCTCCGGCGGGATGCCCAGCTTCCTCGCGGTGTGGGAAATGATGCGCACGTTGGCCTGGTGCGCGACGAACCAGTCGACATCGGCGACCGTCATGCCGTTGGCCGCCAGCGCCTCGTGCGCGCTCTCCTCGAGCACGCGCACGGCGAGCTTGAAGACCGCGCCGCCGTCCATCTTGAGCGTGGGGTCGCCCGTGACCTTGCCCCCGGCGACGTGGCCCGGCGTGTTGAGGATGTCGGCGTAGGCGCCGTCGGAGTGCAGGTGCGCGGAGAGGATGCCCGGCTCCTCGCAGGACTCGAGCACCACAGCGCCGGCGCCATCGCCGAAGAGCACGCAGGTGCCGCGGTCCTTCCAGTCGAGGATGCGCGAGAACACCTCCGCGCCGACCACGAGCGCGCGCCTGAACATGCCGGAGCGCAGGAACTGGTCGGCCGTGGCGAGCGCATAGACGAACCCGGTGCACACCGCCTGCACGTCGAAGGCGGCGCCATGGCGGATGCCCAGCTTCTTCTGCAGCAGGCACGCGCTCGACGGGAACACCATGTCCGGCGTCGAGGTGGCCAGGATGATGAGGTCGATGTCGCCGGGCCTCAACCCCGCGGCCGCCAGCGCGTGCCGGGAGGCCTCGAGCGCGAGGTCGCTGGTCGTCTGCCCTTCCGCCGCAATGCGGCGCTCGCGGATCCCGGTACGCGAGACGATCCACTCGTCGGTGGTGTCCACCATCGACTGCAGGTCGTGGTTGGTGAGTATCCTTTCCGGCAGGGCGCTTCCGGTGCCGGCTATGCGCGAGCGCATCAGCGCCCCGCCGGTTGCGTGGCGGAACTCACGCGGCGGCTTCCGCGGCGGGCGGCCGGCCGGAGCCGGCAAGCACGCCCAGCGCATGCAGGCGCCCGATCTCCCGGGCGATGCGCTCGTTCAGGCCGTGGCGCACTTCGGAATCCGCCCGTTCGAGCGCCGTGGCGAATGCCAGGCGGTCCGCCGAGCCGTGGCTCTTCACGACGATCCCGCGCAGGCCGAGGAGCGTGGCGCCGTTGTAGCGCCGGTGGTCGAGGCGGCGCCGGAAGGCCTGGATCACCGGCAGCGAGACCAGCGCGGCCAGCCTGGAATACAGGCCGCGCTGGTACTCCTCCTTCAGGAAATCGCCCATCATCTTGGCGAGCCCCTCGGAGGTCTTCAGCGCCACGTTGCCCACGAACCCGTCGCAGACGACCACGTCCGTGGTGCCGTTGTAGATGTCGTTGCCCTCGACGTTTCCGTAGAAAGCCAGGGTGCTCGCCTTGAGGAGTTCGCCGGCCTTCTTGACGACCTCGTTGCCCTTGATCTCCTCGGAGCCGATGTTGAGCAGCCCCACGGTGGGGCGGGCGCGTTCCTCCACGGCTTCCACGAGGGTGGCGCCCATGACGGCGAACTGCAGCAGGTGGTCTGGCGTGCAATCGGCATTGGCGCCGAGGTCCAGCACGTAGACCACGCCCTTGCGTGTCGGCAGGACCCCGCAGATGGCAGGCCGGTCGATTCCGGGCAGCGTCTTCAGGACGAACTTGGCGGTGCCCATGAGGGCGCCCGTGTTGCCCGCGCTCACGCAGGCCTGCGCGCGGCCTTCCTTCACCAGGTCGATCGCCAGGCGCATCGAGGAGTGGCGCTTGGTGCGGATGGCCGTGCGGATGTCCTCGTCCATGCCGACGACTTCGCTGGCGGGGACGAGGGTGATCCGTGGGTGTTCCGCCGCGCCATGCTGCGCAAGCGCGCCGGCCAGGACATCGGCGAGGCCAACCAGGCAAAGCTCGGCATCGCCACGGGCGGCGAGGAAGTCGAGGCAGGCGGGAATGGTCACGGAGGGGCCGTGATCCCCTCCCATGGCATCGACGGCGATGACGGTCTTCATCGCAGTGGGTGTCCTGTGCGTCGGTTCAGCGGAAGGACGACCCGGGCCGGTCCGGAACTGCTCAGTCCTTGGACTTGATGACCTTCTTGCCGCGGTACACGCCGGAGGGCGAGATGTGATGGCGCAGGTGCGTCTCGCCGGTCGTGGGCTCCACCGCGGTGGGCGGGCTCGCCAGGAAATCGTGGGCGCGGTGCATGCCCCGCTTCGAGGGCGACTTCTTGTTCTGTTGGACAGCCATGATGTTCTCCTTGGATCACTGTTTGCGGTCGCGTTGCCGCGCCCGCCGGGTTCATTTGCGCCGCTTGAGGTCCGCCAGCGCCGCGAACGGCGATGGCTTGTCCGGCTTGGGGTCCGCTTGCGGGGCGGGCGCCAGTCCGGGCTTCCTCGGGACCATCGGCAGCGCGAGGATCACCGCCTCTTCCACCAGGTCGCGAACGTCGATCGGTGCCGCGGCGACCACGAAATCCTCGTTGTCGCTCTCCACCTCGAAGGCGGGAAGCTCCTCCTCGGTGCCGACCAGCACCAGACGGTCGTCGATCGCGATCTCGTGCCGGAAAACCTCGCCGCTAGCCTGGCACGTGAGAAAAACGAAGCCGTTGATTGTACACGAGATCGTCCTGCGCCGGGCACTGTCCAGGCGGGCCACGACGCGGTATTTGAGCTCTCCTTCCGGCGTGGCCAGGTCATCCGCCAGGTTTTCCAGGTCGCCGGGGCGAAAGACGCCCGCGAACACGGTACCCTTCGGGGTCAGCTGGTCCGGGTTGATGATGTCATTCGGTTTGCTCATGATTGCCGGATTATAGCCTTTACATTAACTATCTTCAATAGAAAACTGTTTTGAAAGACTTTTTACTTGTTCTTGCCTCGGGGTCCCGGTATCGCGCCGAGTTGTTGCAGCGGCTCGGAATCCCTTTCGAAACCTGGCCCCCGGACAGCGACGAGTCTCCGCACGCTGATGAATCCTGTGCCGAAACCGCCGGGCGCCTCGCCCGGTGGAAGGCCGAGGCGGCCCGGGCTCACTTCCCCGGTGCCTGGGTGATCGGGTCCGACCAGGTTGCTGAACTCGCGGGCCAGCCTCTCGGCAAGCCAGGCAATCGCGAGAACGCCCGCCTCCAGTTGCAGGCAATGCGGGGCAAGGCCGTGGTCTTCCATACGGGCCTCTGCCTCCTGGCCAACGGCCGGGTGCACGAAAGGCTGGTGCCGACGGAAGTGACGTTCCGCAGCATGACGGACGGAGAAATCGAGCGCTACCTCGACCGCGAGCCCGCCTACGACTGCGCGGGAAGCGCCAAGTCGGAAGGGCTCGGCATCTCCCTCATTACCTCGCTGCGCGGGGACGACCCCACGGCGCTCGTGGGACTGCCCCTCATCGCCCTGGCAGCGATGCTGCGCGAGGAAGGCCTCGCGGTTCCGTGACGGCCCCCGCCGCCCTCTTTCTCATCCCGGTGACTCTCGCGGAAGGGACGTCGCCGGAGGCGGTGCTCGCGCCCATGGTCGTCGAACGGGTTCGCGGCATCGTTGATTTCGTGGCCGAGAACGCGCGTACCGCGCGCAGGTTCCTGGCCGCCTGCCGGCATCCCGGCCCCATCGCCTCGCTCGGGATCGCGATTCTCGACGAGCACACCAGGGCTGCCGACGTTTCCGCCCTGCTCGCCCCGCTGCGCGAAGGCCGTCCCCTCGGCCTCATGTCAGAGGCAGGGGCTCCGGCGGTTGCCGACCCCGGCGCGCTGCTGGTCGCCGCGGCCCATGCGGAAGGACTGCGGGTCGTGCCGCTCCCCGGCCCGTCGTCTATCCTGCTGGCCCTGATGGCCTCGGGCCTCGACGGGCAACGCTTCCGCTTCGCGGGTTACCTGCCGGTGCCTGGGCCGGACCGGGCGACGGCGATCCGGGACCTCGAGTCGCGCTCTGCCGCCGCCAACGAGACGCAGGTGTTCATCGAGACGCCCTACCGCAACGACGCGTTGCTGGCCGAACTCCTGAAGACCTGCCGAAGCGAAACGCGGCTGGCCGTGGCGGTCGATCTCACGGGAAGCACGGAAGAAATCCGCTCGGCCAGCGTCGCCGAATGGCGCCGCGTGCCTGCCGCGCCCGGCAAGCGCCCCGCGATCTTCCTGATGCTCGCCCGGCCGCCGTCCCGCAGGCGCAGCTAGCGCAGCGCCGATACTCCGCGCGCCGCCGCGTCGGCAAGCGTGCGCAGCGCCGAATCCGCCGCCGCGGCGCCCAGGCGCTTGGACAGCCGCTCGAAGTAGTTCTCGTCCGGCGTGAAGTCGACGACGTCCTCCGCCTTGAAGACGTCGCGGGCCACCGATTCGACGCTGCCGTAGCCGTCGACGAGCCCCAGTTCCACGGCGCGCTGCCCGGTCCAGACCAGGCCGGAGAAGATTTCCGGCGTGTCCTTCAGGCGCTTGCCGCGGCCGTCGCGCACCACCTTGATGAACTGCTCGTGGATCTCGCCGATCATCCGGTTCACATGCTCCTTGTGCGCCGGATTCTCGGGAGCGAACGGATCGAGGAAGTCCTTGTTGTCCCCGGCGGTGTAGGCGCGGCGCTCGATGCCCAGCTTCTCCATCGCCCCGGTGAAGCCGAAACCGCCCATGATCACGCCGATGGAGCCCACCAGGCTCGCCTTGTCGACGTAGATGCGCTCGGCGGCCACCGCGACGTAATACCCTCCCGAGGCGCAGAGATCCTCCACCACGGCGTGCAGCGGAATGTCCGGATGCTTCGCGCGCAGGCGCCGGATTTCGTCGTTGATCGCCCCCGACTGCACCGGGCTGCCGCCCGGGCTGTTGATGCGCAGCACCACGCCCTGGGTGTGCTTGTCCTTGAATGCCGCGTTGAGCCCCGCGATCAGCTTGTCGGCGCTCGCGCGCGACTCCATGCCGATCACGCCCTTCAGTTCCACGAGCGCGGTGTGCTTGCCGGTGCGCAGCGGCTCCTTGCCCGCACCGCCGATCCAGCCGAACGCGCCGGCCACGACGAGGAACAGGAGCGTGAGCCAGAGCAGGCGGATCAGGGTGGTCCAATGGCGCGCGCGGCGCTGCTCGTCGAGGGCCTGCAGGGCGATTCGTTCGAGAGTGGCGCGCTCCCAGCTCGGGGGCGTCGGATCGGTCATGGATTGCTCCGGGGGTTGTCTGCGGGAACGGCCGCCGGGCGCTCCTCGCCAAGGAAGACCACTCCGTCTTGCTCCACGACGGCAATCGCCTGGAGACTCGCGCCCTTGCAGGGACCGGCGATGCAAAGGCCGCTCGCGGGCTCGAAAATCGCGCCGTGCGTCGAGCAGATGAAGTATAGCCCAGTCTCCTCGAAGAACTCCCCGGGCTGCCAGTCGAGCTCGACGCCCAGATGCGGGCAGCGATTCACGTAGGCGCGTACCTCGCCGTCGTAGCGCACGGCGAAGCCCTTCCCCGGGGCCTCGGCGGGCGGCCAGTCGAAGCGCACGCCCCTGCCGCCGTCGATGAGCGCGGCCGACTCGCAGATCAGGCGTTTTCGGCCAGCCACCGTCGCAGTTCCTCCACCGACCCGGCGTAATGGCGGGCCACCCTTTCCCGCAGCAGTTTCTCGTCGTGCGCCCCGTAGGTGACCGCGATCGCCTCCACGCCCGCATTCGCCGCGAGTTCCAGGTCGTGCGTGGTGTCCCCGATGACGACGGCGCGCCCGGCCGCCACTCCGGTCGCCTCGAGGAGGTGCAGCACCATGTCCGGATGCGGCTTCGGGAAGCCCTCGTCGGCGCAGCGCGTCGCCTCGAAGCACCCACCGAGGCCCGAGGAGGCCAACGCACGCTCGAGCCCGCGCCGCGACTTGCCCGTAGCCACCGCGAGTCTCGTCTCGCGCCCGCGCAGTTCGGCCAGCAGTTCCGCCATGCCGGCAAAAAGGGGCGCCTCGTGGTCGCGGGCGAGGAAGTGCCTGCGGTAGCGATCGGCGAACTCGCGGCTGCGCTGCGCGTCGAGGCCCGGTGCGACTCGCTCCATCGACTGCGCGACTCCCAGGCCGATCACCCACTTCGCCGCCTGCACATCCGGGACGTCGAGCCCCATCTCGCGGCAGGTCTCCTGGATGCAGGCCGCGATGAGGCCGGTCGAATCCATGATCGTGCCGTCCCAGTCGAAGATGACGAGCTCGTAGCGGCTCATGCCCCATCCGGCCCGGCGAAGACTGCGCGGCGAAAGCGCTCCAGCTCGGCGGGCAGCGGCGAACGCACC
>CAZOIB010000129.1:0-3790 GCA_964579785.1 uncultured Lysobacter sp.
CGAACAGGACCTGCACGCGCGCGCCATCGGGCCCGAGCGCCTTCACCGCGTTGGCCATGTCCGAAAGCGTCGTCGGGCAGACGTCCGGGCAGTGGGTATAGCCGAAGAAGAGCGCCACCACCTTGCCGCGGAAGTCCGCGAGCGTGCGCTCCTTGCCGTTGTGGTCGGTCAGGCGGAAGTCCGGACCCAGGTCGGAGCCCGTGATGTCCACGCCGTGAAACGGCGTCTTCCCGCCGGGCAGGAACTTGTCGCAGCCCGCTGCCGCGAACGCGGCCAGTGCCAGGCCGAGCAGCGCGCGGCGCTTCACCGCGAGGCCTGCAGCAGCGGCAGATAGTGGTCGACCATGAGTGCGGCGAAAAGGAGGGCGAGGTAGAGGATCGAATAGCGGAACGTGCGCTTGGCGAGCGAGTCCGTGTAGCTCAGGTAGATGGCCACGGCGTAGACGAGGAAGACCGCGTCCAGCACCAGCGCGGCTCCGAGGTAGAAGGGACCGGCCATGCCGGTCGCGAAGGGCAGCAGCGTGGTGGCCACCAGGAGCAGCGTGTAGAGCAGCAGGTGCAGGCGGGTGTAGGCCTCGCCGTGCGTGACCGGCAGCATGGGGATGCCGGCACGCTCGTACTCGCGGCGCCGGTACAGGGCGAGCGCCCAGAAGTGCGGCGGCGTCCACGCGAAGATGATGAGGAAGAGCAGCAGCGGCTGGTAGGGAACGTCGCCGGTGATGGCCGCCCAGCCGAGCACCGGGGGCATCGCCCCCGAGGCGCCGCCGATCACGATGTTCTGCGGCGTGGCGGGCTTCAGGATGACCGTATAGACGATCGCGTAGCCCACGAAGGTGGCGAGCGTCAGCCACATGGTGAGCGGGTTCACGGCGTGCCAGAGGATGGCGAGCCCGAGCCCCCCGACCGCGCCGGACATCATCAGGATCTGCGCCGTGGTGATCGAGCCCATGACCGTCGGGCGACCGCGCGTGCGCGCCATCACCGCATCGAGCTTCTGCTCGACCAGGCAGTTGAAGGCGGCGGCCGCGCCCGCCACCAGCGCGATGCCGACAGTGCCGTAGACCATCGGCACCAGCGGCGGCAATCCGGGAGCGGCCAGCAGCATGCCGATCACCGCGGTGAACACGATGAGCGACACCACGCGCGGCTTCGTCAGGCGAAAGAATTGGCCCGCGACATCGGCCGCTTCGTGGATCGCTTGTTCGGTCATCGCCGGATTTCTCTCGCGCATGGGGTTGTCTCTTCGTCGGCCGCGGCCTGCCCTGCCGGAAGCGGGTCGCGAATTATACCGTTTCGGGTGCCCCGGCCCGCCCTAGCCGACCTGCGAGGCCTTGAGGAGGCGTTCCAGGTCCCTCAGCATCCGCCGCGGCTCCGCGTCGACCGGGAAACGCATCATGACGTTGCCCAGCGGATCGACGAGGTAGACGTGGGCCCGGTCGTTCACCGCCGAGAGCGGCAGCCGCGTCCCCGGCTGCAGCGTGATCGCGACGGTCCCCTCGAAAGGGGCCACGGCTTCCGGCGCCAGAGTGCGCGTGTCGTCCGCGACGAAGACGCGCGTCACGCGGGAGGCGTTGCGCCCCAGCATCAGCCGCACCTGCCGCATCAGGGTGAGCTTCGCCACGCAGGCGTCCGGGCACGCCCCGGAATCGGAGGCGATGAGCACCCACTTGCCGCGCACCTCCTCGAAGCCGAAGCTGCCGCCGCCGGCGCGCAGGAACCGTGCCGTGGTGATCGCCGCCGGCGGCGTGATGAGTTGGCCGTAGTTGGCCGTGCCGGCCGGCCGAAAGTAGTGATAGACGACCATCGAGGCGACGATCGGGGCCGCGAAGAGCGCCATGATGGCGAGTAGCTTGAGGCGCGCCCGGGCGATCATGGCGCGTGCCGGCGCAGGTTCAGGCCCACCCAGAGCGCCACGACGGTGAGGGCGAGCGAGTACCAGGTGAGGGAGTACTCGTGGTGCTTGGCGATGCCCGTGTCGGGCTTTTCCGCGACGGCAGCAAGTCCGGGGCCCGGCGGCGCGGCGAGCAGAACGACCGGCAGCACGTCGCGGCGGACCTGCGCGGCATAGCGTGCCGTCGAAAGGTTCTGCCAGACGCTCCCCGTCACCGTAGCGCCGGACAGCTCCAGCACCCGGGCCGGGGGCACGGTCGCGAGCCCCTCGACCGTGACATCGCCCGAGGGAACCGGCGCCTCCGGCGGGGCCGGATAGGCCGCGGTGCGCGCGATCCAGCCGCGATTGACGAGGAGCAGCGCCTGGCTGCCGGCGATGGCGAGCGGCGTGACGACATGGAAGCCTGCCCGCCCGCCGTGGATGCGGTTGTCGACGAATACCTGGCCATCGGCCACGAAGCGCCCCCTGGCGCGCACGCGCCGGAAGCGCAGTTCCTCCGCGCCGCCCGCCGCGCCGGTCAGCACGAGCGGCGCTTCGCCAGCGCGTTTCTCGAGGAGCGCCTGCAGGGTTGCCTTCTCCCGGGCGCGGCCCGACTGCCAGTTGCCGAGCGAAACGGTGAGCGCAACCATGGCCACGGCCGCCAGCGTGGGGATGGGGTGCGGGGCGAAGACGAGGCCGGCGACCCTCAAGGGCACGGTCCACCCTTCGCGGCGTAAAATGCGGGATCGCGGGCCTCTCCCGCACCAGCGCCCGCCGTGAAGATCGTCGTCATCCTGCTGCTCCTCGCCGTCATCGCGAGCCTTTTCTCCGGCCTGTACTTCGTCTACAGGGACAAGGGCGACTCGAACCGCGTCGTGATCTCGCTCACGATCCGCATCGTGCTCTCGCTCCTCGTCTTCGCCATCCTCATCGGATCGTACTTCTTCGGGCTGGTCCCGGGCGGCCGCCTGTAGCCGCCTTGCGGTGTCGGACACGGCGTCCGGCACCGCAAATCAAAAAGCCGCACCGAGGTGCGGCTTTTTCGTCCTGCCGGGCCGCTGCCCGGATGTCGGGCCTAGACCCAGTAGACGAACACGAAGAGCAGCAGCCAGACCACGTCCACGAAGTGCCAGTACCAGGCCACCGCCTCGAAGGCGAAGTGGTGGTCGGCCGTGAAGTGGCCCTTGATCGAGCGCGCGAGGATCACGGTGAGCATGACCGCGCCGAGCGTCACGTGGAAGCCGTGGAAGCCGGTGAGCATGAAGAAGGTGGAGCCGAAGACGCCCGTGGTGAGCTTGAGGTTCAGGTCGGCGTAGGCGTGCACGTACTCGTAGATCTGGAAGCCGAGGAACGTGAAGCCCAGCGCCACCGTCGCCGCGAGGCCCAGGATCAGCCCCTTGCGGTTCCCCATCTTCAGCGCCCAGTGCGCGTAGGTGACCGTCACGCCCGAGGAGAGCAGCAGGAAGGTGTTGAGCGCCGGGATTCCCCAGGCGTGCATCGCCGTGAACTGCGGCGGCAGGTACGGGCCGGCGGAAGGCCAGTTGGCTCGGAACTCCGGCCACAGCAGCTTGTTGTCCATGTCGCCGAGCCAGGGCAGCGAGTACACGCGCGCGTAGAACAGCGCGCCGAAGAACGCCGCGAAGAACATCACCTCCGAGAAGATGAACCAGCTCATGCTCCAGCGGAAGGACATGTCCACCTGCTTGTTGAACAGGCCTCCCTCGCTCTCGCGGATGACGGTGCCGAACCAGCCGAAGAGCATGTAGACCAGGATCGCCGCGCCGATCGCGAAGACGATGCCGCCGCCGCCGATCGAGTTCATCAGCATGACCCCGCCGAACGCCATGATCAGGAGGGCGACGGAGCCGACGATCGGCCAGTGCGAGGGGGGTGCGAAGTAGTAGCCGCCAGGTTGTGCGTT
>CAZOIB010000130.1:0-8892 GCA_964579785.1 uncultured Lysobacter sp.
TGGGCATGGCCAAGCGCACCCGCGCCAAGGTGCTGCACGCTTCGACGAGCGAGGTCTACGGCGACCCGGAGGTGCACCCGCAGCCCGAGTCGTATCGCGGCAACGTCAATCCCATCGGGCCGCGCGCCTGCTACGACGAAGGCAAGCGCGCCGCCGAAACGCTCTGCTTCGATTACCACCGATCCAACGGCCTGAACATCCGCGTCATCCGCATCTTCAATACATACGGGCCGCGCATGCATCCCTATGACGGCCGCGTGGTGTCCAACTTCATCGTGCAGGCGTTGCGTGGCGAACCGATCACCATCTTCGGCCAGGGCAGCCAGACGCGGTCGTTCTGCTACGTGGACGACCTCATCGAGGCGCTCGTGCGCCTCATGGCCACGCCCGACGATTTCACCGGCCCGGTCAACCTCGGCAATCCCGGCGAGTTCACGATCCTCGCGCTCGCGAAGAAGGTCGTCGAGCTGACGGGGTCGCGTTCCGAGATCGTCTTCCGGCCGTTGCCCAGCGACGATCCCCTGCAGCGCCGGCCGGACATCGGGCTGGCGAGGTCGGCGCTCGGCTGGGAGCCCGGCGTGGCCCTCGAGCAGGGGCTGCTGAAGACGATCGCGTATTTCCGCACCTGAACCCGGTACGGGGAGGCAGCCGAGCAGGCCAGACGACGAATGCCCGAGGACAAACGCAGCACCGACTATCGCAGCCGCATCTACGATTCCTACGTCGACGGGCGCCAGCATGCGCTCGCCCCGGCGACGATCGCGGGATTGCAGCCGCGCGCGCCCTACCTGGAAAAGCTGGTCCGCGACCACTTCCCGCCCGACCGGGAGGCGCTGGTGCTCGACCTCGGTTGCGGGCATGGCGCGCTCAGTCACTTCGCGCAGCAGGCCGGATACCGCAACGTGCACGGGATCGACCGGTCCCCGCAGCAGGTGGCGGCGGCCAGGACCCTCGGCATCGCGGGAGTGGCGGAGGGCGACCTGATCGAGGCGCTGCGGCAGCGGGAACCCGGCTCGGTCGACGCGGTGGTGACCTTCGATGTCATCGAGCACTTCGCGAAGGACGAACTCGTGCACTTCGTCGACGAGGTGCATCGCGTGCTGCGCAAGGGGGGGCGCTGGATCATCCACGTGCCGAACGGCGAGTCGCCGTTCGCGGGACGCATGCGCTACTGGGACTACACGCACGAACTCTGCTTCACGCGCACGTCGATCGCGCAACTGCTGCTCTCGTCCGGATTCGCGGCGGTGGCCTGCCACGAGGACGCGCCGGTGCCCCACGGGGCGAGAAGTGCGGTGCGGTGGCTCCTGTGGCAGGGGATCCGGGCAGTCCTGCTTCTCTACCTGGCGGTGGAGACGGGCGCCTTCGACCGCGACGGCATCTTCAGCCAGAACCTCCTGGCCGTGGCGACCAGGTAGCCGCGCGGGTCATCCGCTTGCCACAGACGGTATTGATCTTCCGGACCGGCCAGCTCGGCGACACCCTGGTGTCGATGCCGGCCATCCACGCCATCCGCAGGCACCACCCCGGATGCACGGTGGTGCTCCTGACGGACCGGCATCCCGGCAGCGGATTCGTCTCGTCCTGGGACGTGCTCGGCGAGTCCGGCTGGATCGACGAGGTGGAGTTCTACGTACCAGGTACCGGCATCCTGGGCATGTGGAGGAACGCCGCGCAGCTCTCCGCGCGGCTGCGCGGCCGATCCGTGACGCACGCCTACCTGCTCACCTCCGGGCGCACGTCCTGGCAAAGGTGGCGCGACCGGCTGTTCGTCCGGGCCGTCATCGGTGCGCGCCACTGTCACGACGCGAGCGGCCCTCCGGTCTCCCGCAAGGCGGCCGACGGGTCGCTCGTGCGCCTCGAGCCGGAGTGGCGGCGGCTGCTCGACGCGATCCCCATGGACGGCGGCGACGGATTCGCGCTGCCGATCTCCGCGGCTGCGGGACGCGAGGCGGAGATAGCCCTGGCGGCCATCGGTTCCACTGGGGGTGCGCTGCTGGTGGCTTTCGGTCCGGGCTCGAAGATGCCTGCCAAGGTCTGGCCTGCCGAACGCTACCAGGAGGTAGGCCGCAGGCTGCTCGCTGCGCGCGACAATGTCCGACTCGTGGTCCTGGGAGGCCCGGAGGATGTCGCCGTCGGCAACAGCCTGTGCGCCGCGTGGGGACCCCGCTCGCACAACCTCGCGGGACGGGTCTCCGTGATGGCGGGCGCGGCCGTGCTGCGGCATTGCTCCGTCTACGTGGGCAACGACACCGGCACCATGCATCTCGCGGCGCTGGCCGGCGTGCCTTGCGTCGCTCTGTTCAGCGCGCGGGACCATCCCGGCAAGTGGGAGCCCTACGGAGAAGGGCACGCCGTGCTGCGGCGCGAAGTCGACTGCGCCGGATGCATGCTCGAAGTCTGCAGCGAACACGGGAACAAGTGCCTGAACCTGATCACGGTCGAGGAAGTGCTCGATGCCGTGGAATTTGTCCTGCGTCCGAAAGGCGGGGAACGGTGAACCCCGTCGGCTTGCCTGGCGACGAGGGCCCGGACACGGGGCGGCCCAGCATCGCGCAATCGAGCCGCTGGGTGCTTGCCGGGACCCTGCTGGCGAAGCCGCTGCAACTGGCCACCAACGTGCTGCTCGCGCGCGTCCTCGGCCCGGCCGGCTTCGGGCTGCTCGGCCTGGCCAACACCACGGCGCTCGCCATGGGTTCGATCGCGAGCCTGGGGTTGAACGATGCGACGAGCAAGTTCCTGGCCGAGCACTATCGCCGCGACCGGCCGACCGGCGCCGCGATCGCGGGCGTGATCTTCTGGACGCTCGCCGTGTTCTGCGGCGCGTTCTTCGCGATCGCCTGGCTTGCCCGCGACTTGTGGGGCCAACGGGTGTTCCACGACGCGGTGTCGGACCCGACGCTCGCCCTGTGCCTCGCGCTGGGATTCGTGAACGTGCTGTTCGCCTTCGCGAATTGCGCGTTCTCCGGCCTGCAGCTCTTCCGCGAGGCGACTTTCCTGCTGCTCCTGCAGTCCGTGCTCCTGCTCGCCGCCGGCGCAGCCCTGGGATACGCCTACGGCGCCAATGGCGCGCAGGCGGGTTACGCGCTGGCAGCCCTCGTGTGCGTCGGCTGGGCGTGCCTCAGGCTGCGCGCGATCGACCGGCGGTTGCTCGCCATGCCTGCGCGAGGCGAGTTCCGCAGGCTGGGCGCACTGCTGGGTTTCGGCGCGCCCTCGTGGCTGGCGGCCTTCTTCGTGCAGCCGGTGAGCCTCGCCGCGCTCTCCTACCTCGCGCTGCAATCGGGTGGCCCGCAGGAAATCGGCCTGTTCAACTCGGCCAACGGCATCAAGATGCTGGTCGCGGTCCTCCCGGGTATCGTCGGGTCGGTGATCGGGCCGGCGATCTTCGAGGAAGCCGGAGCGCACGGCAATCCGGTGGCGTACCGGAAGCTCCTCGACGACTCGTTCGCCGCCCTGGGGTTCCTGACCGTTCCCGCGATGGTCTTCCTGCTGTTCCTGAGCGAGCCGCTGTTCCTCGTTTACGGGAAGTCCTATGGCGGCTCGCACCTGCTATTCCTGCCCCTGGCGACAGCCATCGCGATCGCCCTCATGGGTTCGCCGTTCCAGTTCGCCCTGGCCGCCCGCAACAGGACCTGGTGGCTGCTTGGGCTGATGGCCATCAAGTGCGCCACGCTGCTGCTCCTGGCGTGGTGGTGGGTTCCCTCGCACAGGGCAGCCGGCCTCGCCTGGGCGACCGGGCTGGCCGACGTCGCCTACACCGTCCTGCTGGTGGAAACGGCGTCGCGATCGGGCGCGGTTCCGGCGGGCAGCTCGCGCAAGTTCTACAAGTACCTGCTGGTCTTCGGCGCGATCCTCGGCCTCGCGTGGAGCCTTCCACCCACTCTGCTGTGGATGCTGGCGGTGCCCGGCGCTGCGGCCCTGGCCGTCGCGATGGTGCGGCGGCGGCCCGCCCTGGTCGGCTGGATCGCCGCGGCCGCGCCGGGTCCGGTGCGCCCGCAGGTCCAGCGTGTGCTGGCGTTCATCAGCTTCGGCACCGCCAAGCATTGACGGCGCGCCTTCCGGAAACCGACACCTTGAGAATCCTCCAGATCGCCAATCCTTCCGTCGCGATTCCGCCGACGACCGTCGGCGGCGTGGAGCGGATCGTCCACGCGCTGATCGTCGAGTTGCAGCGGCTGGGACACGAGATCACCCTGCTGGCGGAGGACACGTCGCAGCCGCCGGAGGGCGTCGCGTTCCACGGCATCGGCACCTACTGGAAGCAGGAGAGGACCACGCAGCTCGTCTGGAACCACCTCGCCCGGTTCGGGTCGCGCTACGACGCGATCCACAATCACGGGGGGCTCAAGTTCTTCCTGCCGCGGATCTGGGGCCGCGCCGCGAAGGTGCACACGTTCCACATCGGCGAGCTGCTGGTGCCGAACGTGCGCCGCTTCATCTCGCTGCGGCCGCGCAGGTTCTCCTTCGTGCCCTGCGGCCGCTGGATCGAGAGGAAGTTCGCGCACCTCGGCGGCCGGTGGGAAACGATCAACAACGGCATTCCCGCCGGCCTGTATCGACCGAACTACGAGGTGCCCGCGGATGCGCCGCTCGTGATGGTCGCCAGGATGGGGCCCTCGAAGGGGATCGCCACGGCGATCAGCGTCGCCCGGAAGGCCAACCGCAAGCTCGTCCTGGCGGGAAGGATCGGGGACATGCCGCACGAGAAGGAGTGGTTTCGCGAGGAGGTCGAACGCCATTGCGACGGCCGGCAGATCAGCTTCGTCGGCCCGGTCACGGACCGCGAGAAGCAGGACCTGCTCGGCAACGCCGCGGCCCTGCTGCTGCCGATCCAGGCCTCGGAGGCGTTCAACGTGTCGATGATCGAGGCGCTGGCCTGCGCGACGCCGGTGATTGGCTATGATCTGTACTGCATCCCCGAGCTGGTCGCGGACGGCCGCAACGGGTTCCTGGCCAGCGACGAGGCCGACATGGTCGCCAAGGTGGGGCGCCTGGGCGAGATCGACAGGCGCGACTGCCGCCGCGACTTCGAGACGAACTTCACGGCGGAAATCATGGCGCGACGCTACGTGGACCTCTACCGCCGGCTGGGAGCGCGTTGAGGCCATGAACGTCGCCGCCATCGCGCGCGCCCTGAAGCTCGACCGCCTGCCGGTCGTCGGCGCCTGGCTGCGGGAGACGGGAAGGTTCGTCAATGCCTGGCGGCATCGCGATGCGGGCGTGGTCGCGCGTGTCGACGGCGAGGTGGACCTGCGGCTATCGCCGTGGTCGTTTTCCGGCGGCGACTACGCCTTCGACCCGCGGCTCACGCGGGAACTGCGGAAGCTCGCCGATCCCGGGCGCGACTTTCTCGATGTCGGCGCGCACGTGGGAATTGCGAGCCTGCTGTATTCCCGGTTCACGGACCGCCAGGCGCGGATCGCGGCGTTCGAGCCCAACCCGAACGTCTTCCACCTGTTGTTCGAGAACAATCGCGTCAACGGCATGCCCATCGAGCTGTACCGGATGGCGCTCGGGGACACGATCGGAATGGCGAACTTCTATGTGGATGGCAATGCCCAGGAAGCGAGCCTCTCGGGCGAGGCGCCCGTCCGCTACTGGGAAGGCAAGGCGAGGCCCCCCATGAGCCGCTGCGTGGTACCGATCACGACCATCGACGCCTTCTGTGCGGCGACCGGATTTCGTCCGGGGCTCATCAAGCTGGACGTCGAGGGGGCGGAACTGCAGGCGCTGAACGGTGCCAGCCGGACGCTCGCGCGTGACCGGCCCCTGATCCTCCTCGAAACCCATGTCTTCGCCTGGGAGAGCTTCGGCTACCGGCGCGAGGATCTCGAGCAGGTCATCGCGGGGGCCGGATACCAGGTGTGCGACGAGCACGGGCAACTTTTCCTCGGGCCGCTCGGCAGCGGCCCGGGGAAAGACAACAACCACTTCCTCCTGCGGCCGTCATGATCGCGAGCCTGCGGAGCCGGCCGGGGCCCATCCCGTCCTGGAGCACCGACGTGCAGGAACCCCTGAACCTCTTCTACGAAGAGCTGCCCGAGGCGGACCGCTGGCTCCCCTTCGATCGCTATCCGCGCCGGATCGTGCGGCGCCTCGTGCGCGGCAAGCCCAGCCCGGGCGGGCAGATGCGCGTGTTCCTCAACCTGCGCGCCGGGCTGGACCGGCTGGGGATCGGCTATCGCGTCAACGACTACCGCCACCTGCGCCGCCACCCGCAGGAACTCGCCTGCATCGTCGGCCGTCCGCACGTCCTCGACCGGTTCGCGTGGCAAGGCCCGATCCTGTTCGGCGCCGCGGTGTTCTCGCACCCGACCGACGACCCCAGCCTGCTGTCGCGCCTGAAGGTGAAGAGGATCCTCGTGCCGGGCGAGTGGATGCGGCAGATGTGCGAGCCGTACTGGGGCGAGGCGGTCAGGGCCTGGCCGGTCGGCATCGATACGGACCTGTGGTCGCCCGCCGCGCAGTCCGGCAAGGACATCGACTTCCTCGTCTACGACAAGGTGCGGTGGGAGCACGACCGCCATGCGCGGGAGCTGATCGGGCCGGTCATGGCGGAGCTGGCCGGGCGCGGCCTCAGGACCGCCGTCCTGCGCTACGGCCACTACCGCGAGGAGGAATTCCACGCGCTGCTGCGCCGGTGCAAGGCGATGGTCTTCCTGTGCGAGCACGAGACGCAGGGCATCGCCTACCAGCAGGCATTGTCGTGCGGCGTGCCGATCCTCGCGTGGGACCGCGGCGGCTACTGGCAGGATCCTGCCTACTTTCCGCGGCGGGTAAAATTTGCGCCGGTCACCTCGGTGCCGTACTGGGATGACCGCTGCGGCACCCGGTTCGCCGGGCCGGGGGAATTCCCGGCACGCCTCGCGGCCTTTCTCGCGCGCGCCGGTGGCGGAGAATGGGCGCCGCGGGACTACGTCCTGGAGAACCTCACCTTGGAAAGATGCGCGCAGCTCTACCTGGACCATGCCCGCGACGTGGCGCAAGCGTGCGCGGGCGCCTGATGATCCCGAGCCTGGCCGGGAGCCCCGCGCCGTGATGCCCGAGAGCCGGTTCAGGCGACTTTGCCAGGCGGTGCGGCACGCGCCGGGGCTCGAGTCCGCGGACGTGCTGTGGAACGCGTTGCGCGTGCCTTACCACTGGCTGCTGAATGCGGGCGGCCAGGGGGTGAGGGTCTCCATCGGCAACGCCTGCATCGCCAGGATCCCGGGCGAGCTGGCCGGCGGATCGCTCGATACCTACGAACCGCAGGCGGTTGCCGCGCTGGTGGACTGGCTGCGGCGCGCGCAGCGTCCGCTGCTCCTGGACGTGGGAAGCGCCGTCGGCATCCTGAGCGTGGCGGGCCTCGCGGCGTCGCCCGACAGCGAAGTCATCGCGTTCGATTCCGACATCGCGAGCTTGAAGGCCGTCGAGAGGATCTGCCGGCACTACGCGGCCGGGCGGCTCACGCTGGTGCACGGTTTCGTCTCCGACCGGCACGCGAGCGCGATGTCGTTGCGCGAGGCGCAACGCGAGACACGCGAGCGGATCGACCGGAGCCAGGTGACCGGAGACCCGGGAACGACGGCGTACATCTGCCTCGACCAGGAGCCCCGCCCCGACATTCCCACGCACAGCCTGGATCGCCTGCTCGATGTCGACTCCCTTGCCGGGCGCGCGGTCCTCCTGAAGTGCGACGTCGAGGGTGCGGAATTGCTGGTGCTCCACGGCGCCAGGAAGCTGCTGGAGACGGTGCGTCCCGTCCTGCTCCTGAGCGTCCACCCGCCGGCGCTGCCGAACTTCGGGCATACGGCGGCGCAGGTCGGGGAATTCCTGGAGTCGCTCGGCTACCGCATCGCGATCCTGGCGATAGACCACGAGGAGCATTGGTGGTGCGAACCGGCGGGGACCGGCTGATGGCACGCATCGCGATCGTGACCAGCGGCCACTTCTGCACCAACCCGCGCGTCTGGCGCGAGGCGGATGCGCTCGCCGCTGCCGGGCACGACGTCACCGTCATCGGGGTGAGCTTCGACCCGGTCCAGGCGGCCCTGGACCGGCGGATGCTCGAGTCCCGCGCCTGGCGCTACCGCGCGTGCGCCGACATCCGCGGAGAGACCGCCGCCAGCCGCGTGCGCCGCGAGTGGCATCGCCTGCGCTCCAGGGTCGGCAGGCTGCGCGCGAGCCGGGGCTGGCCGGACCCGCATGCGCTCGGCTACGCGACCGGCAGCCTGCACGAGGCGGCACGCGACGAGAATGCCGACCTGACGATCGTCCATCTCGAGCCGGCCTTCTGGGTCGGCGTGCAGTTGCTGCAGGAGGGGCGCCGCGTCGGCGCGGATTTCGAGGACTGGCACTCCGAGAACGAGAGGCCCGGCGCATCGCGCGGGATGGCCGGCGGGTTTCTCGCCACGCTCGAGCAACGGCTGATGCAGGGTGCCGTGCACAAGACCACCACGTCGAAGGCGATGTCCAGTGCATTGCACGCGCGCTATGGCGGCGGCGAGCCGGAAGTCGTCTACAACAGCGTGTCCGCCCCGCCGTCGCGGCCGCGGCGCGGGGACGACGGCGTCGTGCGCCTGGTGTGGTTCTCGCAGACCCTCGGCCGTGGCCGCGGGCTGGAGGACCTCTTCCTGGCGTTGCCGTTGCTGCGCGGAAACTGGCAACTCGAACTGCGCGCGAACGCATCCGCCGACGCGACGGCGTGGGTGCGCGGCCTGGTTCCGGAAGCACTGCTCGCCCGCGTGCAGATCTGCCCCACGGTGCCGCCGGACGAGCTCGCGGCGGCCGTCGCCGCCAACGACATCGGCTTGGCGCTTGAGGTCCCGTCCTGCCGCAACAAGGACCTGACTGCCTCCAACAAGATCTTCGAGTACCTCCAGTCCGGCCTGGTGGTGGTGGCGAGCGACACGG
>CAZOIB010000131.1:0-4956 GCA_964579785.1 uncultured Lysobacter sp.
ACTCCCAGTTCGACATCGCAAAGGTCCTCGAGCGCCTGCTGCTCAAGGGCTCGATCGTGGTGAAGAAGGCCTACTGCGACTGGGAGCGATACAAGGACTTCAAGGCCGCGATGCACTCCGCCGCCTTCGAGCTGATCGAGATCCCGCACGTGCGCCAGTCGGGCAAGAACTCGGCCGACATCCGCATGGTGGTGGACGCGCTCGACCTCTGCTACACGAAGAGCCACGTCGACACTTTCGTGATCGTGAGCGGCGACTCGGACTTCTCCCCGCTGGTCTCGAAGCTGCGCGAGAACGCGAAGACGGTGATCGGCATCGGCGTGAAGAAGAGCACCTCCGACCTCCTCATCGCCAACTGCGACGAGTTCATCTACTACGACGATCTCGTGCGCGAGCACCCGGCGAAGCGCCAGGCGGCGAAGAAGGCGGAGGCGAAGGTCGAGGGCAAGGCCGAGTCCCCCGCCAGGGAAAAGGATAAGGACCGGGAACGCGACAACGGCGGCGGCAGCGGCAAGAAGCAGGAGGCCTTCGACCTCGTGCTCGAGACGATCGACGACATGGTCGACGAGCGCGGGCTGGAGGAGACGCTCTGGGGCTCCATGGTGAAGCAGGCCATCAAGCGCAGGAAGCCCGGCTTCAGCGAGAGCTACTACGGCTACCGCTCGTTCAACCAGCTCCTCGAGGAGCTGCAGAAGAAGGGACTCCTGGAACTGGAGCGCGATGAGAAGAGCGGCGGCTACACCATCCGCGGCGTCGCGCCGGACGAGGAGTAGCGGGGGAGGTCCGTCGGATCAGCGCGGCGCCGGCCGCCCGCGCCGTTGGAGCGCGAGATCGATCGCCTCGCTCGTGCGTGCCTGCCAATCCCGGGACACTGCGAAGAACTGCGCTGCCTCGGCTGCGTAGCGCGGCGGCGGAGACGCTTCGCCCTGCTTGCCCTGCGCGGCGGCGAGGCGGGCGGCACGCGTGAAGACGACGTCGTTGCGGTTGGCGAGGTCGCCGGTCGTGCGCACGAAGAGGGACAGGAAATCCCCGCCGGCGCCCGCGAGCCCCATGTAGTCGCCGAGAAACAGGCCGTTGGCATTGGGGGCGGATGACAGGTCGAACGGGCCGGCGAGCCGGGTCTCCGCCCAGGTGAGTCCGCCGTCGCTGGAGCGGGAGAGGAAGTAGCCCGTCAGCAGCGTGGCCGGGTCGACCGTGTTGTCGCGCAGGTCGAAATAGGTGACGCCGATGGTGCCGTCGGCCAGGACATGCACGGTGGGCGTGAAGGCCGGCACGCCGATGTACGGGTTCACCCGCGCCGGCACGGACCAGGTGACGCCGCCGTCCGAAGAGCGCGAATAGGCAATGGCGTCGCGGGCGCCGGCGCTGAAGCGCGCGTCCTGCCACACGACGTGCAGCACGCCGCCGGGTCCCGCCGCCGCCTGCGGGATGATGGCGCCGTCGCGGATGGCCGTGCCGGTTTCGGGGTCGCGCGCGCCGATGCCGAAGAACTCCGCAACGCGTACCGGCACGGACCACGTCTCGCCGCGGTCGCCCGAACGCATGGCGATCACGGAGGCCGAGCGCGTGTTGCCCGCTTCGTCGATCCGCAACGCCACGTTCACGACCGTGCCGCCGGCGGGCACGACGACCAGGTTGCCGATCGTCTGGCTGGAGGTGCCGGGATCGAAAATGGCGCGCGCCGTCTCCCAGGTCGCGCCGCCATTCGCGGTGCGGGTGAAGATCGCGGGCCCGCCGCCGGTGCTTGCCAGCCGGTCCCACACGGCATAGACGTAGCGTGAGTCGAACGGGTCTGCGGTGATCGCGTTCTTGTCGTTGAAGTGCGAGGCCGTGTCGACGATGAGAGGCAGCGGGGGCTCCCACGAGCGGCCGCCATCCCGCGAGCGGGACACCAGCATCGCGTTGGCCGAACCGGCGGCGAAGGTGGTGCCACTGAGCGAAAGTGCCATCGCCCACGCCGTGCCGTCGGGGCTGAAGGACACCCACGGGTCGGTGGCGCGATCGTAGTCGCCGCCGTTGCCGGCCGTGCCGCCGCCGCAACGCGAGAACGGAAGGGCCTGCCGGCTCCAGGTGGCGCCGCCGTCGAACGAGGCTCCCGCGACGAGACCGCGCGCGGCGCCGTTCGACCAGCGATCCTGCTGCCACATCGCGAGGAGGTGGGACGGGTTCGCCGGGTTGACCGCGAGATGGGGCTCGACTTCCGCGTTGACGAAGACGGTGCCCGGGGAGGAGCTGCACGTCGCCGCAAAAGGGGTGGCCGCGGAAACGGTCACGGCCGCGGGAGTCGTTTCCGTGCAGGGGTAGCCGTTCAGCGGACCGACCAGCCGCGTGAGATCCAGCGTGACGGTCGGCATGGCCGAATGGCGCATGCGCATCCGGGTGCAGGAAACGTATTCCAGGGTCGCGGTGCCGGCGCTGGTCGTCCTGAGGGCGGAGGGATCGAAGGCGGCGCCGAAGCGCGGCCCGGAACCGATGACGAGCGGTATGTCCAGGCGCGTGGCGCCCGCGGCGTAGTCGATGTTGCCGATCTGCCAGGTGGAGACGCCCTCGGCGTTGTAGGTGAAGTAGGCGAGGTAGACGACGTTGCGCCCGGCGACCGTCTCGAAGGTGATGAACTGGCCTTCGCCGGCGCGCGAGGCATCCCACCAGGAACCGGACATGAGGCCGGAAAACGACTGCGCCAGCACCGGCATCGCGGCGGCCGCGAGCAGCAGGGCGATGAGGGCGTTGCGGATGCGGATCGACATGCGGCCTCCTGAGCGCCGTACCGGGCGAAGGGCGTAGGATTGTCCCAAACCGGTTTCCAACGCAAACGAGGCCCGCCATGAAGATCGTCGACCGCGTCAAGAACATCGTGCTCACGCCGAAAGCCGAATGGCCCGTGATCGCGGGCGAGGCGTCGACGGTGCAGGGATTGATGAAGGACTACGTCGCGCCGCTGGCGGGCCTGAGCGCCGTCTGCGGCTTCGTCGGCAGTTCGCTGGTCGGCGTGAGCCTGCCGGTTCTCGGCACCATGCGCATGCCCGTCATCGCCGGCCTCGTGACCGCCATCGTCTCCTTCGTCATGGCCTTCGTGATGGTCTTCGTGCTGTCGCTCATCATCGACGCCGTGGCGCCCAAGTTCGGCGGGCAGAAGAACCCGGCGCAGGCGCTGAAGGTCGCGGTCTACTCGTTCACCCCCGGCTGGCTGGGGGGCATCCTCGGGATCATCCCGGCGCTCGGAATGATCGGCGGCCTCCTGGGCCTCTACGGCATCTACGTGCTCTATCTAGGACTGCCGCGCCTCATGGGCAACCCGGCGGAGAAGTCGGTCGGCTACACGGCGGTCGTGGTCGTCTGCGCCATCGTGATCGGATTCCTGATTTCGCTCGTGGTCGGCGGGTTCTCGATGCTCACCGGCGGACCGTCGATGATGGGGCACTGACCGGGGGCGGCCTGCGGGCCGCATTCCGGCGTTGCCATTGCGCGGATTGGGCCCGGGAAGGCTGCGTCGGTTAAAATAGAAAGCTTTCCGTTCCGCACCTTCCCGCCCGAAAGACCCGCCATGGCGCAATACGTATACACGATGAACCGCGTGGGCAAGGTCGTCCCTCCCAAGCGGCAGATTCTCAAGGACATTTCCCTTTCCTTCTTCCCCGGAGCCAAGATCGGCCTGCTGGGCCTGAACGGCGCGGGCAAGTCCACGGTTCTCAAGATCATGGCCGGCCTCGACAAGGAAATCGAGGGCGAGGCCACGCCCATGCCCGGCATCAAGATCGGCTACCTCCCGCAGGAGCCGCAACTCGAGCCGGGTCACAGCGTCCGCGAAGCCGTCGAGGAGGGCCTCGGCGAGGTCCTCGGCGCCAAGAAGCGCCTGGACGAGGTCTATGCGGAGTACGCGGAGCCGGATGCCGATTTCGACAAGCTGGCCGCCGAACAGGAGAAGCTGGAGAAGATCCTCGCCACCGCCGACGTCGCTTCGCTGGAGGCGCAGCTCGAGATCGCGGCCGATGCCCTGCGCCTGCCGCCCTGGGACGCGCAGATCGACACCCTTTCCGGCGGCGAGAAGCGTCGCGTGGCACTGTGCCGGCTGCTGCTGTCGAAGCCCGACATGCTGCTGCTGGACGAGCCCACCACCCACCTCGACGCCGAGAGCGTGGACTGGCTGGAGCAATTCCTCGCGCGTTACCCCGGCACGGTGGTGGCGGTCACGCACGACCGTTACTTCCTCGACAACGCCGCCGAGTGGATCCTGGAACTCGACCGCGGCCGCGGCATTCCCTGGGAAGGCAACTACAGCTCGTGGCTGGAGCAGAAGCGCGATCGCCTGAAGCAGGAAGAGTCCTCCGAGAGCGCGCGCCAGAAGGCCCTCAAGAAGGAACTCGAGTGGGTGCGCCAGAACGCCAAGGGCCAGACCAAGAAGAGCAAGGCGCGCCTGCAGCGCTTCGAGGAGTTGAACTCCTACGAGTACCAGAAGCGCAACGAGACCGCGGAAATCTTCATCCCCATCGGCGAGCGCCTCGGCAACGAGGTCGTCGAGTTCACGAATGTCTCGAAGGGCTACGGCGACCGGCTGCTCATCGACAACCTGTCCTTCAAGGTGCCCCCGGGGGCCATCGTCGGCATCATCGGGCCCAACGGTGCCGGCAAGTCGACGATCTTCCGCATGATCACCGGCAGGGAGAAGCCGGATTCCGGCGAGGTGAAGGTCGGCCACACGGTGAAGCTCGCCTATGTCGACCAGTCGCGCGACTCGCTGCCCAACGACAAGAACGCGTGGGAGGCCATCTCCAACGGCCAGGACATCCTCACCATCGGCAAGTTCGAGATCCAGTCGCGCGCCTACCTCGGACGCTTCAACTTCAAGGGCCAGGACCAGCAGAAGCTCGTGGGCAACCTCTCGGGTGGCGAGCGCGGCCGCCTGCACCTGGCCAAGACGCTCCTCGACGGCGGCAACCTGCTGCTGCTCGACGAGCC
>CAZOIB010000132.1:0-34436 GCA_964579785.1 uncultured Lysobacter sp.
CTGCGGATCCCAAGTCCCCGTCCCCGCCAGCCACTCCCCCCCCTAGTTCGCGACCATCAGATACGCCACATCCGCGGCATAGCTGCTGAGCCGGCGCTGCAGCTTCGCGCGCTGCTCCGCGGTCAGCGTCGCGTCCAGCGCCGCAACAAGCGCGAAAATCTGTTCATCGCGCGCCCTGAGCTTGGCGGCATATTCCGGGCGCCGCCACGAGTCGGTGTCGATGAGGATGCGCGTGAGTTCCGCCATCATCGCCTCGCGCGGGGGGCGCGCGCGCATGATCGAGAGCGTCTCGCCCTGCCGGAAGCGCCGGTCCCCCATCCATTCGTCGGTCGTGTCGGGAATCGCCGCGACGCGCGCGCGCACCAGGTCGCGCTGCGCGCCCGAGAGCCTTCCGGTCCAGTCCTCGAACCGTTCCAGGAAGCGCTTCGCGCGCGCCTCCTGCCGTTCCCGCGGCGTGCCCTTGATGTTCTCCTTCGTCACCCGCGCGTTGTCCTCGGCGTACTTGCGCTCGAGGTGCGTCACCTGCTCCGGGTGCAGCTGCTGCAGGAAGTCGGCCAGGTCGGGAATGGCCTGGCGCACCATGCGGTGGTAGAGGACGCGCATCTCGCGGTAGATGCGGCGCGCGTCGTCCTCGGTGAGTCGCGTTGCCGCCCGCGCCGCGGTGTCCTGCAGGAGCTTCTCGTATTCGGGCAGCTCGCTCACGCGGTGCCAGGCCTGGAAGCGCGCGATGCGCGCCATCACCCATTCGCGCTGCCCGTCGTGCAGGTCGAACCAGTCGTCCACGATCCAGGCGCCGGCAAAGGGTGCGTTGCTGTAGGCCACGCGCGTCGCCGTCGAGCAGGCGATGAGCAACGTCGCCAGCAGCGCGAAGGCAAGGCAGCGCGATCCTGCGCGGAGGGCAGCGGATTTCGGGCGGGACATGGGGGGGTTCCGGGGCCGGAACGGGGCAGACCGGCTGCTATGATAACGGCTGGAGCAACACTCACGAAGAACGCCTCATGCCGAAGTTCCTGCGGGCGGTCCGGCTCGACGATTCCGACGCGAACCTCTTCCGGACCCACGGCGCCGCCCGCGAAGGCGAATGGGTGGTGAGCGGCGGCTATGCCGTCTGCGACTTCGCGGACGCGCCGAAGTGCGAGCCGCGCTGCTGGTGCGAATCCTCCTTCCTCGCCCTCGAGGGGCGCCGCCGCTGCTCCATCGCCGAGGTGGTCGAGATCTCCGAGGCCGATTTCGCGGCCCACACCGACGCCCTTGCCTGGTTCCTCGTCCGGGGCTGGGGCGCGCCTTCCTGGGAGGTGGCGCACCGCGTGGCCGTGGAAGAGGTGCGCCACACCGCCGAGGTCTGCGAGACGCTGGCCCCGGAGGTGTGGATCACCGTGAAGCGCACCCCGCATGAAGGCGGCGGCGGAATCGACGAGCAATACGCGGTGTACGACCGCCTCATGATCGGCTCCCACAAGTGAGCCGACTCGGGCAAACTCTCCCCAGACCGCTCACGGACAGACCAAAATGACCTACGCCGCCCTCACCGGCTGGGGCAAGTGCATGCCTCCGGCCGTCCTCACCAACGCCGATCTCGCGACCTTCATGGAAACCACCGACGAGTGGATCATGAGCCGCACCGGCATCCGCGAACGCCGCATCACGCATGTTCCCCTCACCACGCTCGCGCACGGGGCCGCCGCGCGCGCGCTCGCCTGCGCCGGGCTGGACCCGAAGGACCTCGACCTCATCGTCCTCGGCAGCTGTTCCTACGACGAGCAGGTGCCCAACAGCGCGTCCGGCGTGCAGGCGCTGCTGGGGGCCACGCAAGCCGCCGCCATGGACGTGAACACGGCCTGCACGAGCTTCCTCTACGGGCTGTCCAGCGCCAACGCCATGATCCGCACCGGGGTCGTGCGCAACGCCGTGGTGATCGGGGTGGAAGTCATTTCCCCGTTCATGGACTGTAACAACCGCAACGTCGCCGTGCTCTTCGGCGACGGCGCCGCGGCCGTGGTGCTGCAGGCAACGGAAGAGAGAACCGGCGTGCTCGCCGAGAAGCTGGGCTGCTACGCCGACGCGCGCCACATCCTGCGCGTGCGCGGCATGGGCTCGGCATACCTCAACCGCGGCGTGATGCTCGGCGACACGCTGTGGGACTTCGACGGGCAGGAGATCTTCAAGCGCGCCGTGCATGGCATGACGGAAGCCACCGCCGCGGCGCTCGGGCGCGCCGGGCTCGCGATCGCCGACATCGACCTCGTCGTGCCGCACCAGGCCAACCTGCGCATCATCGAGAGCGTGGGCAAGCGCATCGGCGCCCCGCACGAGCGCGTGTTCCTGACCGTGGAGCGCTACGGCAACATGTCCGCCGCCACGGTGCCCGTGGCGCTGGTGGACGCGATCGAGGAAGGCCGCGTCAAGCCCGGCTCGCATCTGCTCACGCCGGCCTTCGGCGGCGGCCTCACCTGGTGCGCGCACGTGATCCGCTTCGGCGATCGGGTGACACCGCTCGCCGCCTCTCCGGCCGAGCTGCCCCCGTGCGGAAAGAGCGCCCTCGAGATGGTGCGCGAGATCATGGTGGCCAAGGGAGCGCCCGGGCGCTCCGCGGCGGGGCTCGCGGCGCCGCTCGTGGCCTGAGCGCCGGCCGGAAGCCAACCCGCCATGCTGCGCATCTGGGGCCGACTGTCGTCGGTAAACGTCCAGAAGGTGGTGTGGACGGCCGACGAGCTCGGCCTCGCCTACGAGCGCATCGACGCGGGCGGCGCCTTCGGCATCGTCGCCACGCCCGAATACCGGCGCCTGAATCCCAACAGCCTCGTGCCGGTCATCGAGGACGATGGCTTCGTGCTCTGGGAGTCGAATGCGATCGCGCGCTATCTCGCCGCCAGGCACGGCACCGGTACGCTCTGGCCGGAGGACCTGCGCCTGCGCGCCGACGCCGACCGCTGGATGGACTGGCAGGCGACCACGTTCACCCCGGCGATGCGCGATGCCTTCTGGCAGCTCGTTCGCACGCCACCGGAGAAGCGCGATGCCGGGTCGGTCGAGGCCTCGCGCGCGGCTTCGGAGAAGGCCGCGGCCCTGCTCGATCGGCACCTCGCCGGCCGCGCGTTCGTCGCGGGCGACGCCTTCTCGCCGGCCGACATCGCCGTGGGATGCGCGGCGCACCGCTGGCTCCACCTGCCGCTCGAGCGCGAGGCGCGGCCGGACTTGCAGCGCTGGTACGCGAGCCTGCGGCAACGCCCGGGCGCGGCACAGGTGCTATCCACGCCGGTTGCCTGAACGCGGCCGCGCGCAACGGGCACGACTGCGCCATGGACCTGCGCCGCTACGACCTGAACCTGCTGGTCACCCTCGAGGCCCTGCTCGACGAGGGCAGCGTGACCGGCGCGGCCCGCCGCCTGAGCTTGAGCCAGTCCGCCGTGAGCGCGGCCCTCGACCGCCTGCGCGCGGTGTTTGCCGATCCGCTCCTGGTCCGCACGGGCAATCGCATGGAGCCGACCGCCTTCGCGACGAAACTGCAGGGGCCGCTCAAGACCGCGCTGGCGTCGGTGTCGCTCACGCTCGCGTTGCCGAAGCGCTTCGATCCCGCCACCGCGCGGCTCACCTTGCGGCTCGGGGTGTCGGACTACCTCGGCGTCCTGCTGCTGCCCGGGCTCTACCGCCTGCTCGCGCGCGAGGCTCCCGGCATCGCCATCGCCGTCGTGTCGCAGCCGGTCAGCGAGACCATCGCGAGGATCGTGGCGGGCGAGGCCGACGCCGCCACCGCGGTCGACCCCCCCGAGGGACGCGACCTGTTCAATGCGCCGCTGATGGAGGAGTCCTTCGACTGCATCATGCGCTCCGGCCACCCGCTCGCCAGCGGGCGCCTGACGGTGAAGCGCCTCCTCGACCATCCGCACGTGGCGGCGACGGCGCACGGCACGAGCGCCAGCATCGTCGACAGGGCGTTCGCCGCGCGCGGCCTGCGCCGGCAGGTCCCGGTGAGCGTGTCGCTCTTCTCGACCGTCCTAGGCCTGGTGGCGGAGAGCGACCTGGTCGCCTTCCTGCCGCGGCGCCTGTGCCGCTTGCACGCGCACCGCTTCGGGCTGGTCGCGAGGAAGCCCCCGCTGCCGATTCCCGGCTACACGCTGTCGCTGGTCTGGCACCGGCGCACCGCCCACGACCCGGCCCACGTGTGGCTGCGCGAGAGGATCCTCGGCCTCGCAGCCGCCGCCCAGGGTCATCGACGGAATCGATAGCGCCCTTCTCGATTATCGATTGGACGAAATGGCGGCGGCGACCCTAGAGTGGGCCCCTGCATGACGGATGGTCATCGCCCCGCGAGGGGCGTGGGGAATTCGGCGGGTTCGCGCTCGACCGCCGGATGCGTGGAGTTGGGGGCCCCTCGCGGGGCCCCTTTTTTACCCTTCGCGGCCGACGATGCGCTGGAAGGTGACCAGCATCCCCGCCGTGGCGCCCCAGATGAAGCGTCCCTGCCAGGGCATCGCCCAGTAATGGCGCAGCCGCCCCTTGTAGAAGGCGCTCTCGTAGCGGTGATTGGCGGGCTCCAGCAGGAATGCGAGCGGCACCTCGAAGATCTCCGCGACCTCGTGCGGGTCCGGCGAGAAGAAGACCGGCGGCTCCGCCCAGCCCACCACCGGACGCACGCGGTAGCCGGTCGAGGTGTGGTAGTCGGGAAGCTCGCCCAGGATCTCGATCGCCTCCGGCTCGATGCCCACTTCCTCGCGTGCCTCGCGCAGCGCGGTGTGCGCGGGCCCCGTGTCGCCCTCCTCCGCGCGGCCGCCGGGAAAGCTGATCTGGCCGGCGTGGTCCGCGAGGTGGTCCGTGCGCTGCGTGAAGACCACCGTCGGCTGGCCGGGGTGGTTGACGACGAGCAGCAGCACCGCCGCCGGCGTGGGCTCGCCGGCCGAAGCGGCGAGCTTCTGCTTCTCGAGGTCGTCCGCAGTCAGCAGTTCGCCGAGCGGCGGGCTGTCCGCCAGGCGGCGGATGATGTCGTCGCGCGTCAAGCGCTCCCTGCTGCCGGTCGGTTCGTGGATCATGGCCTGCCGCAAGTATAAGATGCTGCGGGCGCATCCCTGCCGGCTTCCCTGCACCTCAATGCCACCTCTCCCTCCGACCATGATCCTGCACGACTACTGGCGGTCCTCGGCAGCCTTCCGCGTACGCATCGCGCTCGCCCTCAAGGGACTCGTTCCCGGGCGCCGCACCGTGCACCTGCGCAAGGGCGAGCAGCGCGCCGCCGCCTTCCTCGCCAGGAACCCGCTCGGCCTCGTGCCGGTGCTGGAGGACGGGGCGCTCACGCTCACGCAGTCGCTCGCCATCATCGAATACCTCGAGGAGACGCACCCGTTGCCCGCGCTCCTGCCGCCCACGCCCGCCGAACGCGCCTGGGTGCGCAGCGTGGCGCTCGCCGTGGCCTGCGACATCCATCCGCTCAACAACCTGCGCGTGCTCGGGTACCTGGACCGGGAACTGCATGCCGACGCGGCGGCGCGCCAACGCTGGTACGCGCACTGGGTGACCGAAGGCCTCGCCGGCATCGAGTCGCTGCTCGCGACGCGCCCCGGGCCCGGGCCCTTTTGCCTGGGCGGCAGCCCGACGCTCGCCGACGTGTGCCTGGTTCCGCAGGTATTCAACGCCTGGCGCTACGAGGTGCCCGTGGCGCCCTTCCCCCTCGTCCAGGCCGTGGTCGCGGAGTGCATGAAACTGCCGGCCTTCGACCTTTCCCAGCCCGCCAGGCAGCCCGACGCCGAAGAATAGGGAACTTTTTCGCGGTGCCGGTGCAATAGGGGGCAGGACGATGCGAAACCGACCATGCCCCCCTGGAACATGCACCCCGAGCTGACCCTCCTTGCCCGCCTGCGGCAGGGCGACGAGGAGGCCTTCGTCGCCCTCTACCGTCGGCACAAGGACGCGGTGTACCGCTACGCGCTGCTGCGCACCGGCTCGGCCGCGCAGGCGGCGGACATCACGCAGGAGACCTTCCTGCACCTGATGACGCGCCCGGAGCAGTACGACGTGGCGCGCGGCAGCATCGGGGCGTGGCTGTGCGGCGTGGCGAGGAACCTGGCGCGGCGCGCGAGCGGCGGGCGCGAGGATGCGACCGACCCGGACGAATTCGCCGGCGACGCGGCGACGCCGGCGCAGCTCGTCGATTCGGTGTCTCCCGCGGAGGCGATGCTCGCCAGCGAGACCGCGGAGCAGGTGCGCCTGGCGCTCGCCGCGGTGGCGCCGCGCTACCGCGACGTCCTCATTCTGTGCGAACTCGCGGAACTCTCGTACGCCGAGGCCGCGCAGGTCTGCGGCATCGACATCGGCACGGTGCGCTCGCGGCTTTCCCGGGGGCGCGCCCAGCTCGCCGACCGTCTTTCGCGTATGGGGTTGCTGGACGGCCCCGGCCGCGTGAAGGAGGCTTCATGACCACCCGCAGCGACACCCCGATTCCCGCCGTGCGCGAAGCGCGGCTCGTGGAGCGGCTCGACATTCTCAGGTCGGCGCTCGCCCGCGTGGAGGCCCCGGCGAAACTCGAGTCGAGCCTCGTCGCCGAATTCCGCGCCAGGCGGGCCCGCGAACGCCGCGCCGCCCGCCCGCGCCTGTGGTGGATGCCGCCGCTCGCCATGGCCGCCACCGTGGCCGTCGTGAGCTGGATCGCGCGTTCCCCGGCGACCCTGCCCCTGGCCGAGCCGCTCCCCGATCCCGCAATGCCGCCCGTGGCCGCAAGCGACCAGGCCCCGTTCCTCGCGCTGCGGTCGCTGGAACGCATCGCGCTGGAGCCGCAGGCCACCGTCGTCGCGACCGAATTCCCGCGCGCGCTCCTCGCCCAATGGGGGCTGCCCGTCTCGCCCGAGCGCGCGGGGGAGCCCGTGCGCGCCGAATTGCTCTATTCCGCCGAAGGCGAAGCGCTGGCCGTCCGGCTTCTCAACTGACCCACGCACACCCGAAAGGACTCCCATGAAACTGCAGCTCGTCGTCGCCGCCACCGCCTGCGCCCTTGCCGTGCCGGCGCACGCGCAGCCGCCCGAAACGCGCCAGGGACACCAGCTCATCCTCGACCACCACGGACTGCTCGCCGACGCCGCATCCTCCAAGGCGACGGCGGAGAGCTGGCGCCAGTGGGGCGACGACCTGCGCGCTTCCCTGGGCACCCTGTTCGGGGACAGTCTCGGTTCGGCCAAGGCGGTGAAGGGGGCCCCGTACAGCGCCGACGTGACGACGGAGGTGAACCAGACTCTCGCCGACGGCAACGTCATCGCGAAGAAGACGACGGGGCGCATCCACCGCGACGGCGAGGGCCGCACGCGCCAGGAGACGGTGGTGAACGGCGAGACCAAGTCGATCCAGCTGCGTGATCCGGTGGCGGGCGCGGCGGTGATGCTGCTGCCCGGGACGAAGACGGCGGTGCGCATGCCGCAGGTCGCGGTGCACAAGGACAGGAAGGAACTCAAGGTCCTGCGCTTCGGCGACAAGGAGATCCGCATCGAGGACGGCAAGGTGAGCGTCGACGGCCAGCCCGCCAGCGGCAGGGTGGAGATCAAGGCCGGCGGCAAGGACATCGTCGTCGAGAACGGCAGGGTGACCATCGACGGCAAGGACATGGCCGCGGACGCCGGAACGAAGCACCTGATCGTCAAGCGCCATGGCGATGCCGGGGCGGCCGAAGGCGCGCACCGCGAGGAAGTGCGCGTGCACGTGCTGCGCTCCGGCAGCGGCAAGGAGGTGGATGTCGCGATGCCGCACCTGCCGGCGCTGGGCGGCGCCCAGGGCGCGCGCCTCGACGGCGCGCTCTCGCGCGCCAAGGGCACCACCACCGCGCTCGGCGAAAGGGACTTCGATGGCGTGCGGGCCGAGGGCAAGTCGACCGTGCGCACCATCGCCGCCGGCGAGATCGGCAACCGCAACCCGATCCTGGTCACCTCGGAATCGTGGCGCTCGCCGGAGCTGCAGGTGACGGTGTACTCCCGGCACAGCGACCCGCGCTACGGCGAGACCATCTACCGGCTGACCAACATCCGCCGCGCGGAGCCCGCCGCCGAGCTCTTCAAGGTGCCGGAGGACTACAAGGCGACCGGCAAGCGCGCCACGGGCTAGCGGCAGCGCGCGATCCCTTAGAATCGGGGGCCACGCCACGACGGGGTTCCCATGATCCTCACCACCGAGCGCCTGCGCTTGCGCCCCTGGCGCGAATCCGACATCGAGCCCTTCGCGGCAATGAACGCGGACCCGCGCGTCATGGAGCACTTTCCGTCGGTCCCGACGCGCGAGGAAAGCGACGCCATGGCCCGTCGCATCATGGCGAAGTTCGAGGCGCAGGGTTGGGGACTCTGGGCCGTCGAGGTGCTCGGGGGCGAGCCGTTCATCGGCTTCACCGGCCTCGCAGTGCCGACCTTCGAGGCAAGCTTCACGCCTTGCACGGAGGTCGGGTGGCGACTGGCCTTCCCGGCGTGGGGAAACGGCTACGCAACGGAGGCGGCGCAGGCCGCCCTCGCCTTCGGCTTCGGCAAGCTGGCCCTGAAGGAGATCGTTGCCCTCACGGCGGTGGGCAACATCCGCTCGCGGGCGGTGATGGAACGACTCGGCATGCGGCAGGACGGAGAATTCGACCATCCGCGCATTGCCGAGGGCAACCCCGTCCGGCGGCACGTCATTTACCGCCTGTCATCCCCCTAGAAGCCCGACCCCGGTTGCTTCAGGAAGGCGATCTCCTCAGGAGTCGATGCGCGTCCAAGTGCGGCATTGCGGTGCGGAAAGCGCCCGAAGCGCCGGATGATGACGCGGTGCTTCTCCGCCCACTGCGTGAGTCCGTTCGTTTCGGGAAACGCCTCGAGCGCGGTGAAGAGCTCGATCGCGCGATCCTGCAGGGCGAGGTCCTCCGCATGCTCGAACGGCAGGTAGACGAACTGCCGCTCGACCGGCAGCAACCCGCGGTCCCAGCCGCGCGCGATCATCTCCTGCGCCGCGGCGAGCGCCGCCGCATCCTGCGAGAAAGCGCGGGCGTCGTCGCGGTGGAGGTTGCGCGAAAACTGGTCGAGGACTATCACCAGGGCGAGGAGCGTGTCCGGGCTCCCGCGCCAGCGGTCGCGCTCGCCCAGCGCGGCACTGGCGTGCAGGGCGAGGAAGCGCTGCCGGATCTGCGCATCGAAGGCGGCATCCTTCGCGAACCAGGCCGCGCGCGACTTGCCATGTTCCGGCGAACCGGGTTCACCGAACCAGAACGCCAGGACCGCGGCGGCCTCGTCGCGATCCGGCACGCCCGGCGCCTCAGCCACGCGGCGCGGCCTGCGTCTTGCCCGCGGTACCCGCGCTGCGCCGCGTCGGCTCGTCGCCGCCGGCCACGCGCTTCTTCACCCTCGGGGCGTGCGGCGGCGGCAGCAGGATCTGGCGGAAGACGGCGAACTTCTGCCACCAGGTGAGGCGCTCCGAGGACATCGCCTCGAAGAACGCCGCGATGCGCTTGGACGCCACCACCGTGTAGAAGCCCAGCGCGATGGTGGGCACGAACACGGCCATGAAGATCCAGAACTTGTTCCACGGCGTCTGGTCGGCATGGCTGAAGAGATTCATGCCGAGGAAGCCGGTGACGACCGTCCCCGCCATCCCCAGGGCGGACACGACGGTGAGGCGCATCGCGTTGTCGCCGGCCTTGCGCGTGCGGTCGGCGTCGAGGTAGCGGTTGATGTCGTGCGCCTCGTCGCGCACCTCCGCGAACAGCCGGTCACTGCCCAGCTGATGCGCCCAGCGCGAGAAGATGTCGGCGGCCAGCACCTGGTTGGAGATCTCGTGCACCCAGTAGCGGTGGTTGAAGCGCAGGAACAGCTCCAGCGCCTCGCGCACGCTGTCCTTGAAGATGCGCACGCTCACGTAGTCGCCGACGCGCAGGCGCTCGACGGCCACGGAGAAGCGCAGCGACAGGTTGAGCAGCGCCGCCTTGTGGAAGTTGGCGATGAGCCCGATCTGGAAGAACTGCCGGCGGAAGGTGTGCACGAGGTCCGAGCGCGCGTCGTTGTGCCTGGTCACCATGGCGAAGGCCACGCCGCAGAAGATGTAGCGCGTGTTCATGCCGCTTTCGGGAGCGTCGGCGTCCCAGTAGCGGTCGTAGCAGTGCTTCTCCTCGAAGTCCGCGAGAAAGCGCGGCGCGAAGGGGAGCGTGTCCGAGGCGCCCCACTTCGCCGTGTAGCCGATGCGCGCGAGATCGCCGCGCGTGAGGGTGCGCGGTTCGTCGAGGGCGAGGTAGGTCATGATCGGGATGCGCTTGTTCTCGATCTGGTAGTACTGCAGGAGCCCGCCGCCGAGGTAGGCCGGGACGAGGGGATGCAGCAGGTACTCCCAGTGCGCCGACAGCGGCGTCTGCTTGATGTCGCGCACCAGCCCCACGTACTTGTCGCGGTCGCCGAAGTCGGAGGCCGAGAGGAGCGCGCCCGCCGCATCGAGGAACTGCACCTCGGCCGTGCAATGCGCACCCTGCCCCGAGTCCTCCCAGTAGGGGGGGTAGGGACGTCCGAAGCGGTCCATCACCTCGATCGCGTCCGCCAGCGGCAGGTCGCGCGCGACCACCTCCAGCGCCAGGAGCGCCACGTCCTGGTCGTAGAAGAACACCAGCCGCGTGCGCGCCACCGCGAGGTCGATCGGCGGGTCGTCCGCGCGCAGCCGCACGCGCGCGGTGGCGATGTCGTCGCGCCGGAAGACGTGCAGGCTGGAGGGCGTCTGCGCATCCGCTTCCCCGAAGCCGTACAGGAAGCGCTGCACATAGGGCAGGAAGTAGACGAACTCCTGGTAACCCGTCTGGCAGGTCTCGTCGTCGACGAGGAGATTGTCCTTCACCTCCTGCCACGGCCCGGAATCGGCGCGCAGGACATCCCAGTACGTGGCGAAGCCCGTCTCGCGCCGCAGGCGCCGCAGCTGCAGCGGCCAGAGGAGGATGTGGCGGAATTCGCGGACCAGAGTGGCGGCGTTGCCGGGCATGGGTGCGATGGCTCGGCTAGGGACAGCGAAGGTGGGGACAGAGATTGACCTCCACCGACACGTGGGCGAGGCGGTCGATGCCGGCCAGGCGCTCGCGATAGCCGTCCGGCGTGAGGGGCTGGCGGGCGACGATCGCCACGATGCACGCATAGCGTTCGCGGCCGACGCGCCAGACGTGCAGGTCGGCGATCTCGGCATCGCCGTCGCGTTCGATCGCCGCACGCACCTGCGCCGTCACCGGCGTGTCCATCTCGCGGTCGAGGAGCGCGCGCGCCGCCTGGACGATGACGCCCTTCGACCACCAGGCGATCACGCCGGCGCCGACGATGCCCAGCACCGGGTCGAGCCAGTTCCAGCCGGCGAGCATCCCGGCCACCAGCGCCACGATCGCGAGCACCGAGGTGAGTGCATCGGCCAGCACGTGCACGTAGGCCGCGCGCAGGTTCAGGTCGCCGTGCCCGTGATGGTGCGTCTCGCCGGGCCCGTGGCCCCCGCCATGGCCGTGGTCGTGCCCATGCCGGCGGCCGCCCGACAGGACGAAGGCCGACGCGACGTTCACCGCGAAGCCGATGACGGCGACCACCAGCGCGCTCGCGAAGGCGATCGGCTGCGGGTGCACCAGGCGCGCGGCCGCCTCCGCCACCATCACGGCCGCGACGAGAGCCAGCAGGAGGGCGCTCGAGTAGGCGCCGAGGATCTCGATCTTCCAGGTGCCGAAGGCGAAGCGCGCATCCCGCGACCAGCGCCTGGCGAGGGCATACGCGATCCCGGCCATCGCGAGCGCCACGACGTGGGTGCCCATGTGCCAGCCATCCGCGAGGAGCGCCATCGAGCCCGTGATCCATCCGCCCGCGATCTCGGCAACCATGGTGACCGCGGTGATCGCGACGACCATCCAGGTGCGCCATTCGGCAGCGTGCCGGCCCGCGCCGAAGTCGTGATCGTGCCGCCAGGACGAGAGGTCGTGGAGTGCCATGGCTCTATTCTAGGGGCCGCGGGAGTCGCTCGTGCGGCGGGGCGAGGCGTCGCCCCCGGGCTGCTAGGCGGGAACCGGCGAGAACCCGGCGCGCGCGATGGCCGCAGCGATCCGCTCGGCGGAGAGGGCGCTCTCCACGGTGACCCGCTTCGCCGCCAGGTCGATCGCGACGCGCCCGGCGGGATCCACCGCCTTCACGGCCTCGGTGATGGTCGCGGCGCAGTGCCCGCAGGTCATGTCCGCTACGGTAAAGGCGGCCATCGTCATTTCCCCTTAGCGGCCTGCAGCTTCGTGATGACGTAGCCGCCTTCGGCCTCCTCGGCGCGGAAGCGCACCGCGGTGCCCGGCGCGAGGCCGTCGAGCATCGACGCGCTCTTCACGCGGAAGACCATGGTCATGGGCGGCATCTTGAGGTTCTCGATCGGGCCGTGCTTGATGGTGACCTTCTTCGCCTCGCGGTCGACCTTCCTCACTTCCCCCGCGCTCAGGGCGGCGGCAGGTTGGTCGGCGGCGTGGGAAGGCGCCGGGACGAGCCCGGCAAGCAGCGCGGCGGCGAGGATCCAGGGGCGAAGCATCGTGGCGACTCCGGTTGGCAGATGTCCGGCCGTATTGTAAGCCGCCGCGGGCCCGTTGCGACGGGCGCCTCCCGCCCCGCCCTCAATCGAGGAAGTCGGGCGCGATCACCGCCCTCAGGAGCGTTTCGCCCTGCCCCACTTCGTCGTCGATCTTGCTGGAGAACCACCAGATGGAACCCTTCTTCATCGTGAGGTCGCCGCGATGCCCGGCGAGGAAGCGCGCCGCCACGCGGCCCAGCGTGGGCTGGTGCCCCACGACGATGACGTTGCGCTCGCCGGCGGGCCAGCCGACCTCGCGGATGAGGGCGTCCTCGGTCTCCAGCGGCCCCAGCGTGAGGCGCACGTCGTAGTCCAGGTCCAGCGCGTCCGCGGTCTGCTTCGCGCGCGCCGCCGGGCTCGCGAGGATCTCCCAGTCGCCCTCCAGGCGCGGCCGCAGCCACTTCGCCACGCGGCTCGCCTGCCTGCGTCCCTTTTCCGTCAGTTCCCGCTTGAGGTCGGCGGGGCCCACCTCCGCGTCGGCATGTCGCCACAAGACCAGTTCCATCGCACGCTCCGTCGTCAGTCCGGATCGCAATTACAGCATGATCGGCGTTGCGGACGTCGCGAATGTGACAGCGGCGGGACTTCAGTCGCGCCCGAACTGCCACATCAGGAAGGCGTAGATGTCGGCCAGCTCCTCCTCGCGTTGCGCGCGGGTGTTGGCGAGGCCGCGCCCGGCCTGCCAGTCCACGCGCAGGAGCACGGGCTTGCCGCTCGTCGACGCGGCCTGCAGCCGGGCGGCCATCTTGCCCGACTGCCAGGGACTCGCGCGCTGGTCGCCCATGCCCACCGAGAACAGGACCGCGGGATACGGTGTGCCGTCCCGCACCTGCTGGTACGCGGAGATGGCGCGCAGCCACTCGAAGCCCTCGCGCGTGGCGACCGAGCCGAACTCGGGCACGTCCGCCCGCCCGCCCGGCTCGAACTCGTGGCGCAGCAGGTCCACGGTCGCCCCCCTCGGCACGACCGCGGCGAACAGGTCGGGCCGGCGCACCAGGGCACCGGCGGACGGGATGCCTCCGGCGCTGGTGCCCTGGATGGCGAGGCGCTTCGGGCTGGTGAAGCCGTACTTGATCAGGAACTCGGCGCAGGCGATGAAGTCGGTGATGGTGTTCTCTTTCGCCGCGAGGCGCCCGGCGCGGTGCCAGTCCTCGCCGTACTCGCCGCCGCCGCGGATGTGCGCGAAGGCGATGATGCCGCCGCTCTCCAGCCAGGCGAGTCGCGTGGGGTCGAACATCGGCACCAGCGAGCGGCCATAGGCGCCGAAGCCGATGACGAGCGTCGGGTTGTCCGCGCTCAGCATCGTCGTCTTGCGGTAGAGGAGCGTCACCGGCACCTTGGCGCCGTCGCCTGCCGGGGCATAGAGACGCACTTCGTCCATGGCGGAGAAGTCCGCCCGGGGTGGCGGCTGCAGGCCGGTGTTCCTGAGGTTGCCGGTCTTCGCCTCCACGGTCAGCACCGCCGGGGCCTCGATGAAGCCCTGCGTGCGCAGGACCGCACCGGGCCGGCGCGGATGCGTGACGAGCTGCGCGATCGCGACGTCGAACGCGGTCTTGACGAATTCCGGCGTGCGCGAGGCGCCGAAGCCGAAATTGAGCCGCTCCAGCCGCTCGAGTCCGCCGACGGTCGAGCGCAGGTAGAGCGCGTCGGCCGCGAGCGACATGTCGAGGATGACCGCGTCGCCTTCCGGCACCACCGTCCGCGCCCGACTGAGCTCGGACTTGCCGGCCCTGAAAGTGACCACCTTGCCGCGCGAGGCGCCCTTGTGGGTGAGCGCGTAGAGATCGTCCTTCCATGCCTCGATGGAAGTGACGCCGTCGCCGTAGTCCACCACCTTGCTCCAGCGCGGCACGCCCCTGGCGAGGTCCGCCATCGCCGTCATGTACACGGCGATGTCGCGGCGCATGCCGTCGCGCACGACGGCATAGGCGTGCGTGGAGTCCTCGGGAACGTGGAGCGACGGAAAGACGACCTCCGGCACGTCGCGCGCCCCGCCCACTCCCGAGGCGAAGACGATCTCGTTCTGCACGGCCGGGCGCCCGATCACATGGCGATAGAGACGCATGCCGGCATGGCGATGCGCCGGGTCGCCGGGCCCGCCCTCGGGCACCTGCGCGTAGTAGAAGGCGCGGCTGTCGTGGTGCCAGGCGAGCTGGTCGTTGAAGCGGGTGCGCGCGATGGCCACGCCCGTGTCGCGTCCGCCCGGGACCTCGAGCACGCGCAGGACGGTGGCTTCCGTCCCGGCCGGCGCGATGCCGTAGGCCACCAGGCGGCCGTCGGGCGACGGATGGAACCAGCCGATCGCGGCGGGGCCCGCCTCGCCGCCGGGACGGGCGGGGTCGAGCAGCACGCGCTCGGCTCCCGCGAACCCGTCGCGCACGCAGAGCACCGCGGTCTGCCGGCCCGCGCCGAGCTTCAGGTAGAAGACCTTTCCGGCCGCGAGCGCGAGCGCGGTGATCTCGACATGGGCCGCCGAGAGTTCGCGGATGCGCGCGGCGAGCGCCGTCCGGCCCGGGATGGCGTCGAGCTGCGCGCGGGCGTATTCGCCCTGCGCGCGGAAGTATTGCTGCGCGTCGGGCGACGCGAGGTCCTCGAGCCAGCGGTACGGGTCGGCGATCTCCACGCCGTGCAGCACGTCGCGCACCTCGCGCACCGGCGCCGCCGGACGCGCGGTCTCCGGGGCGCTTGCGGCGATGGCCGCAATGGGCGCGCCCACCGCAACCTCCGGGGTGGCTGCCGCGGCGGGCGCGGCGAGCGCAAGGAGGAAAAGTGCGGCGTAGAGCCTCATCGAGTCGGTTCCTGGGTGGGTGTCGCGAACTGCAGCGCCGCGAGCCTCGCATACAGGCCGTTCTCGTCCACGAGCGATTGGTGCGTGCCCGTGGCGACGATGCGGCCATGGTCCATCACGACGATCCGGTGCGCGGATTTTACCGTGGCGAGGCGGTGCGCGATGACCAGCGTGCTGCGTCCGCGCATGAGGCCCGCGAGCGCCAGCTGCACGCTGCGCTCGCTTTCCGCATCCAGCGCGCTGGTGGCCTCGTCCAGGAGCAGCACGGCGCGGTCGGCGAGGATGGCGCGGGCGATGGCGATCCTCTGGCGCTGCCCGCCGGAGAGCTTCACGCCACGCTCGCCCAGGGGCGTCGCGAGCCCCTGCGGCAGGCGCTCGGCGAAATCCAGGCAGTAGGCGAGGCGGCAGGCCTCGCGCACCTGCGCCTCGCTTGCCTCCGGCTTTCCGTAGCGCACGTTGTCGGCGAGGCTTGCGGCGAAGATCACCGGCTCCTGCGCGACGAGGGCGAAGTGCCTGCGCCAGGACTTCGGCTCGGCGTCGCGCGCATCGACGCCGTCGAGCGTCACGGATCCTTCCTGCGGATCGTAGAAGCGCAGCAGGAGCTGGAAGAGCGTCGTCTTGCCGGCGCCGGACGGTCCCACGAGCGCCACGACCTCGCCCGGCGCGACGGCGAGGCTCACGTCCGCGAGCGCCGCGGAGGCCGGTCGCGACGGGTAATGGAAGGTGACGCCCCGCAGCGCGATGCGGCCCTCGGCACGGTCCGGGAGCGGCGCCGGCGTGGCGCTCGCGCGGATCGCCGGCTCGGTGGCGAGGAGCTCCGTCAGGCGCTCGGAGGCGCCGGCCGCGCGCTGCAGCTCGCCCCAGGCCTCGGCGAGGACGAACGTCGCATTGGCGACGATGACGGCGTAGAAGATGAACGCCGTGAGGCTGCCCACGGACAGGCGCCCGTCGAGCACGTCGTGGGCGCCCACCCACAGCAGCAGCCCGACCGCCCCGAAGGCGAGCACGATCACCGCGGCGATGAGGAGTGCCAGCGACGCGGAACGCTCGACGCTGGCGGCGAACACCGAGTCGGCCAGCGCGCGGAAGGCGCGGTCCTCGTGCGCCTCGTGCGCGTAGGCCTGCACGGTGCGGATCTCGTGCAGCGTCTCGTCCACGTGCGCGGAAACCGCGGCGACGCGATCCTGCACCAGCCGCGAGAGGCCGCGCACGCGCCGGCCGAGCAGCCCCAGGGGCAGCACCACCACCGGCAGGCAGGCCAGCGCGAGGAGGGAGAGCTTCACGCTGGTGAGGACGAGCATCACCGCGCACCCCACGAGCGTGAAGGCCATGCGCAGGGAATAGAGCAGCGTGCCGCCCATCACCGCCTCGACCAGCGTCACGTCGTTGGTCAGGCGCGAGCCCACCTCGCCGGTGCGCGTCCCCTCGAAGAACGCGGGCGACAGGTCGAGGATGTGGCCGTAGACCTTCGCGCGCAGGTCGGCCGTGAAGCGCGCGCCCACCCAGTAGACGTTGTAGACGCGCAGCCAGGTGACCGCGCCGAGGAACAGGATGAGGGCGGCGAGCGCGGCGAGCCAGGCATCGAGCAGGTCGGCGCGGCCGCGCGCGAATCCCTCGTCGATCACGCGCTTCAGGCCCTCGCCGATCACGAGGACCATGGCGGCGGAGATGAGCAGCGCGACGAAGGCGACGGCGATGCGCCGCCGGTAGGGCGCGAGGAGACGGAAGAGCGGCAGCAGCCGTGCCAGGCCGCCCGGCCCGCCCGCCGTCACGCCGGCCAAGGCGGACTCAACCGCCGCGGCGCAGGATCGGCCTCGAGACCGTGCCGGACACCGCGAACGCGCCGCGGTCCTGCGCGATGTTGGAGCGCAGTTCGACCGCGAGCCGGCCGGAGAGGGCCCCATTGGCGGCGATGTCGATGCCGCCGTTGCCGCGCAGCACCCCGCCCTGCAGGTTGAGCGCGCGGTACGCCACGCGCCCGTCGGCCGCGGCGAAGTCCCCGGTCAACTCGGCGAACTTGGTCACGCCCGCGCGGCTGCCGGCATCGGAGGACTGCATGGAGGCGACCAGATCGGCATTCGAAATCGATCCGTCGGTCAGGCGGAACTTTCCCTGCACCTTGGGCGCGGCCAGCAGCGCGGCGAGCGTGGGCGATTCCGCGGCCACGGAGAAGTTGCCCTCGAGCCTGCCGGTGACCGCGATGTTCTTGGTGAACGCGCCGACCAGCGGACCCGCGAGCAGGCGGGAGAGCGCGAGATCGGAGGACAGGGTCACGGCGGGTCCCCAGGACACCTTCAGCGTGCCGTTCACCTTGCCCTCGAGGACGGCCGCCTCGAACTGGGACACGGTGAGGTCGTTCGCCGTGAGGACGCCCTTGGCGGAGATGTCGCTCACCGGGACGGGCGGGCCGATCGGCATGTCCCAGCCGCGCGCATCGAAGGTGACGTCGAACTCGGACTCGCGCGGGCGGATGACCGCTGTCCACTTGCCCTCGCCGGAGAGGGTCGCCTGCTTCAGCGCGCCGTCGCGGCCGAACGCGAGCCGCGCCTCGAAGAGCGGCAGCTCCGGCTTCACGTCGAGCTTCACGTTGCGCAGCCGCACCTGGTCGATCTCCGCGGCGTCCTTCTTGCCGTCCAGCTTCCCCCACGAGAGGATGCGCCGGGGCGCCTCGCCCGTGATGCTGACGTTCTCGAGTTCCAGGGTGTTGATGACCACCCGGTCGCCCAGCAGCGCGCCGATGTCGACGAAGACGCGGCCGTGCGTGGCCTTGGCGTCGAGGGACTTGCCCACCGCCACCCCCTCGATCTTGAGGTGCGGCGTGGGAACGAGCGAGAACTTCAGGCTCGAGATCGACACCTCCTCGTGCAGCCAGCCGCCGAGGCCGCGCTCGAGCTTGTCGGCGAAGCTGCGCAGGGGAATCACGTGCAGCAGGCCGACGCCCACGATCAGGACGATGGCTGCGCCGACGCCGAGGGTGCGCACCCAGCTGGTCGACTTGCCGCGGCGCCTGGGGGCGGCGGCGGCTTCCTCGACATCGGGCTCCACCCTGGTGCGCAGGACATCGGCGATCGCGCGCGCCTTCTTCTCCTGCTCGGCGCGGATGCGCGCATCCTCGTCGAGTTCGGCCTGCTCCCTGGCCTGCATGTAGGCCTTGGCCTGCGCCTTGCCCTCGAGCTCGGCACGGCGCGTCATGTCGCCCTCGATCTCGGCCTTGACCTTCTCGCGCGTCGTTTCCTCGACGGTCTCGCGCGCCCGGGTCTCGATCTGGGCGCGCTTCTCGGCTTCCTCGCGCGCCCGGCGCTCGGTCTCGATCCGTGCGGCGAGATCCTTCTGCCGGCGCTCGGCTTCCTCGGCCTCCACGCTCGCGCGCGCCTGGGCCTCGAATTTCGCCTTGCGCTCGGCCTCCAGCCGCACCTCGGCCTCCGCCTTTTCGCGTGCCGCCGCGGCCGCCGCTTCGGCCTTCTCGCGCGCAGCCAGCTCCGCGGCCACCGCCTTCTCGCGCGCGGCCGCCTCCACTTCCTCGCGGGCGCGCGCCTCCGCCAGGCGCAGCCGGCGCGCTTCGTCCTCGGCCTTCTGCCGGGCGGCTGATTCGGCGGCGGCACGCGCTTCGGCCTCCTCGCGCAGCTTCGCTTCGCCCTCCGCGCGCTCCGTCGCCGCGCGCTCGGCCTGGATGCGCATCTCCATCTCGGCCTTCTGCAGCGCCTCGCGCTCCTCGCGCAGCCGCTCCTCCAGCTCGGCCTTCGCGGCGAGCCGCGCCTCGGCCATGATCTGCGCCTGCATCTCGGCGCGCGCCTTCTCCTCGATCTCGTCGCGCAGCAGCGCCTCCATCTCGCCGCGGATGCGCGCCTCGATCTCCTCCTTGAGGCGGGCCTTGAGTTCGTTCTCGGAAGCGACCGCCTCCTTGGCCTGGTGCTGCGCGGCGAGCTCGGCCGCGGCGCGCGCCTTGGCGAGCGCCTGCGCCTCCGCCTCGGCGCGGGCGCGTGCCTCGGCAAGCGCCTTCGCCTCGGTCTCCGCCCTGGCGCGCAGTTCCGCGAGCTCGCGGGACTCGGCATCCTCCTTCGCCTTTTCCAGTGCCGCCTGGCGGGCCTGCTCCTCGGCGAGAGCGCGCTTCTTCGCCTCCTCCTCGCGCACCCTGGCTTCCAGCTCGGCACGGGCACGGGCATTGGCCTCGGCCTGGGCCCGCGCCTTCAGCTCGGCCAGCTTGCGGGCTTCCTCCTCCTGCTTGATCTTCTGTTCCGCCGCCAGCCGCGCGTGATGCTCGGCCATGGCTTTCTTGCGCGCTTCCTCCTCGCGCATCTTGGCTTCGAGCTCGGCCCGGGCGCGCTCGGACGCCTCCTTGGCGCGCTGCGCCTGTTCCAGCGCGCGCTTTTCCGCCTCGACCTTGGCGCGTGCCTCCGCGTCGGCCTTGACGCGTGCCTCCGCCTGCTGCCGGGCCTTGTCCCGTGCGGCGACCTGCGCGCCCTCGCGTGCCTTGCGCTCGGCATCCAGCTTCTCCTGCTGCCTGGCGAGCGCGCCGATGTCGTTCGCCGCCGCCGCCACGACCCTCTGGGTCGATCCCGGCAGCTTGCCCGGGGCGGTGAAGTCGAAATCGTCCTCGGCGCCCCCACCGACCTCTTCCTTTCGCGTCTCGAACACGCGGGCGAAGCCATCCTTGATCAGCGCCTTCATCGCCTTCTCGAGGGTGGCCTTGTCGACGTCCGCCTTCTCCATGATCTGGGCGAAGGTCGACTTGCCGTCCACGAACTTCAGGACTTTCATCAGGTCGCGCGACACCGACGCGGTGCGCTGGTTCACCTGCGTGATGCCCTTGGCGGTCTTGGTGAAGACTGTGGTGTTGTCCATCCGATGGCCCGGAGAATGTTCCTGTGGGGTGATGGCGGGTGGCCGGGCGACTGCATCCGGCGCAATTTCGCGGCCTGCCGGATCCGCTGGGGCCGGCAAACGGGGTCGCCGGTAATAATGGCATGAATTCAGGGTGTTGGAAATTGCCTCGCGCACAATGGCGACGCGGCACTGCACCGGCGCGCAGGGCATGTCCTCCGATCGGCGGCCTCGCGCGTTACTGGAGACATCGATCCGGCCCTGGGGCCGGGGAGCGGACCAAAGGACAGGAAGATGAACCGATTCGCCGCCGTATTGCTGTCTCTCGTCTTGTTGCCGGCGCCTGCCTGGGCGGATCCGCCCGGACGCGTCGGGCGGCTGGCATTCCTCGAGGGCGAGGTGTCCGTGTTCGCCGATCCGGAACTGGGCTGGGAGCGCTCGAGCGTCAACACCCACCTCACCAGCGAGAACTCGGTGTGGACGCAACCGGGCGCGCGCGCGGAGGTGCGCATCGGGACCATCGCGCTGCGCCTGGGCGAGGCGACGCAGCTCGACATCGTCCGCCTCGACGACCTGGCACTCGCCACCCACGTGGCTCGCGGCAGCGTCGCCGTGCGCCTGCTCGAGCTGGAGGCGGGCGAGGACGTGGTCTTCTCGACTGCCGGCGCCCGCTTCCAGCTGCGCGGCAGCGGCCGCTACCGCATCGACTTCGACGAGCAGCGCGGAGAATCGCGGCTCGACGTGTTTTCCGGCAATGCGCGGCTGGAAGTCGCCGGCGGCTACGTGAGCGTCGACACCGGCCGCAGCGTGGTCGTCGCTGCCGGCGGCCGCACGAGCTTCGAGATCCTGCCCGCCGCGATGACGGCGCTCGACGAATGGGCACGGGCGCGGGACGAGCGCTACGGGCAGCGCGAGGCGGCCCGCTACGTTTCGCCGGGAATGACCGGCTGGGAAGAACTCGACGACTACGGGGTGTGGCGCAACGAACCGGAATACGGCCCGGTGTGGTATCCGACGCAGGTCGTCGTCGGCTGGGCGCCCTATCGCTACGGGCGCTGGACGTGGGTGCGTCCGTGGGGATGGGCCTGGGTGGACGACGCGCCGTGGGGCTATGCGCCGTTCCACTACGGCAGGTGGGTCAGCGTCGGCAACCGCTGGGGCTGGTATCCCGGCCGCCATGCCGGCAGGCCCGTCTGGGCACCGGCCCTCGTCGGCTGGGTCGGCCGCCCCGGGTGGAGCATCACCATCGCGAGCGGCCCGACGAGCGTCGTCGGCTGGTATCCCCTGTCGCCCTACGAGCGCTACCAGCCGTGGTATGCGGCGAACACCACCTACGTGAACCGCGTCAACCGCGTCGTGATCGTGGATCGCCGCGACCCGCGCGGCGAACGCGGCCGCGACAACGATCGCGATGGACGCCGCAACGACGATCGCGATGGCCGGCGCAACGACAACCGCGACCGCGGCGCCACCGTCGTGTCCCGCGACAACTTCGTGGGACGCCGCCCGGTGCAGGGCGCCATGGCGCCGGTGTCGCGCGATGTCATCGCCACGCAGCCGATCGTTTCCGGAACGGCCGTCCTGCCCTCCGGCAACGAGTGGCGAACGGCAGTGCGGCCGTCCGAAGCGCCGCGCGTTTCGGGCACCGCGCCCGCGGCGCCCCGCTTCCCCGCCGCCCAGCCGGATTCCGGGCATCCCCTCGCGAAGCCGATTCCGGCGCCGGCTCAGCCCACGACCAAGCCCGTGCCGGCCCCCGCGCAGCCCGTGACCAAGCCGGTTCCGGCGCCCAGGCAGCCCATGACCAAGCCCGTGCCCGCCCCCGCGCAACCGGTGGCGAAGCCGGTACCGGCCCCCGCGCAGCCGATGGCGAAACCCACGCCGGCGCCTGCGCAACCGATGTCAAAACCTGTCCCGGCCCCGGCGCATCCCGTCGCCAAGCCGGTCGCGTCGCCGGCACAGCCGGTGACGAAGCCAGTGCCCGCGCCGGAGCGGCCGGAAGGAAAGCCCTCGGCAAGCACTACGCAGCCGCTGGAGAAACCCGCCAAGCCGTAGCGCCAGGGCACGTGGGCCGTGCGTGCGCGGGGATGCTAGGCTTCCGCGCATGTCGCCGTCGCGCTCGTTCTGGACGCTGGCCATCGCCGGGGCCGCGATCCTCGCCGTCACCATGGGAGTTCGCCAGTCCCTGGGGCTGTTCGTCTCGCCGCTGAACACGTCGACGGGACTCGGCATCGTCACCATCAGCTTCACGCTCGCCGTGGGCCAGTTCGTGTGGGGCGCCGCGCAGCCGGTATTCGGGGCCATCGCCGACCGGGTCGGGCCGGTGCGCGTGATGATGGCCGGAGGACTGCTGCTCGCCATCGGTCTTGCCGCCACGCCCTTCATGAACTCGAGCCTCGGCCTCGTCTTCTTTCTCGGCGTCGTCACCGCGGCGGGCGCCGGCGCGGGCAGCTTTTCCATTCTCTACGGCGCGGCCGCCAACCGCTTCGCACCGGAACGACGCGCGTTCGCCTCCGGCTTCATCAACGCCGGCGGTTCGTTCGGGCAATTCGTGTTCGCGCCGCTGACGCAGGCACTGATCGCCGTCGCCGGCTGGGTCGCCGCACTCTGGGCCCTCGCCCTTGCCGCGCTGGCCACCGTGCCGATGGCGGTCGCGTTCCGCGACCGCGAGGGCGAAGGCCATCGCGGCGCGCAGGCGCCGGGACTCTCGCTCGGCAGCCAGATGGGCCAGGCGTTCCGCGATCCCAGTTATTGGTGCCTGCACGCCGGGTTCTTCACCTGCGGCTTCCACATCGCCTTCCTGGTGACGCACCTGCCGGGGGAGGTGGGCCTGTGCGGACTGCCAGCCTCGGTGTCGGCGGCGTCTCTCGCCATCATCGGACTCGCCAACATCGCCGGCAGCCTCGGCGCCGGCTGGCTGGGCCAGAAGCACCGCATGAAGTGGATCCTCTTCTGGATGTATGGCGCGCGCGCGCTCGCGGTGGCCGCCTACCTCGCGGCTCCCAAGACCGCGACGACGTTCTACCTGTTCGCGATCATGCTGGGGCTCACCTGGCTCGCGACGGTGCCGCCCACCGCCGGCCTCGTCGGCAAGCTCTTCGGCACGCGCTACCTCGCCACCCTCTTCGGCCTCACCCTGCTTTCGCACCAGATCGGCGGCTTCTTCGGCGCCTGGCTGGGCGGGCTCGCGATCCAGCACACCGGCAGCTATGACTGGATGTGGTACGCGGACATCGCGCTTGCCGCCGCGGCCGCCGTCGTCAACCTGCCGATCCGCGAAGCCAGGCTGCAGCCCGCAGCCGCATAGGAGTTGCGGTCAGGGCGCCGGGTTGGTGTGGCGCAAGTGGATCGCGTCGATCGCCGCGAGCGCTTCGCGATCCAGGGGAGTCGCGATGGCAGCGAGGTTCTCGGCCAGTTGCGCGCGCGAGGTGGCGCCGACGATCGTGCTCGTCACGAACGGGCAGCTCGCCACGAATCCCAACGCGAGCTGCACCGGCGTCAAGCCGCGGCTCGCGGCCAGGGCGCAGTAGGCCGCAACGGCGGGTGCGACTCCCGGCTTCGCGTAGCGCGCGCCGAAGTTTTCCAGCTCGCCCACGCGCGAACGCGCCGGCACGCCCTCGCGATACTTGCCGGTGAGGTAGCCGAAGGCGAGCGGGCTGTAGGCGAGCATCCCGGCCTCCTCGCGCCACAGGACTTCGCTCATCCCGCTCTCGCAGACGCGATTGAGGAGGCTGTAAGCATTCTGGATGCTCACGATCCGCGCCAGTCCCGCTTCGCGCGCCGCGGCAAGGAAGGCCATCACGCCCCACGGTGTCTCGTTGGAAAGCCCGATCCAGCGCACCTTGCCCGCGCGCACCAGGCGGTCGAGCGCGCGCAGCTGCTCCTCGACCGGGGTGGCGGGCACCTCCGCGGCCGGATTGAAACTCCAGGCGCCGAACTTGGGGACGTTGCGCGACGGCCAGTGCAGCTGGTAGAGGTCGATGCAATCGGTGCCCAGCCGCGCCAGGCTCTGCTCGCAGGCCAGCTCGATCTGCGCGGCACTCAGGGCTTGCACGCCGTCGCGCATCCAGGCGAACTTACGCCCCGGCCCGGTGATCTTCGTCGCCACCATCACGCGGTCGCGCGCGCCCTTCGCGAGCCAGGTGCCGACGTAGCGTTCCGTCAAGCCGTGCGTGCCCTCGGTGGACGGCACCGGGTACATTTCCGCGGCATCCACCAGGTTCACGCCCCGCTCCAGCGCGAGATCGAGCTGGTCGTGCGCCTCGGCTTCCGAGTTCTGGCGGCCGAAGGTCATCGTCCCGAGCGTCGCGACCGTCACCTGCGGTCCGCCGCGACCCAGCGTGGTCGCCTTCATCGCCTCATGCACTGCGGCAACTCGCTTCGATCATCGCGCGGCGCGGCAGGGCTCACTTGAACAGGTCGGACACATCGGGTCCCGGTCGCGCGGCGCTCGCGGCGATGCGGCGTCCCGTGAACTCCTCCTCGATCGACTCGCGGTAGTAGCTCGCGGGCGAGGGCGAAGTCATGAGGCGCCGGTAAACCTCCGGCGAGATGTCGGCGTATTCGAACGTGCCGGCTGTCGTTTCCACCACCAGCGTCCTCGTCCTCTCGTCGTAGCCCGCGGCACGCAGCCCCGTGGCATTGAGTCTCTTCATTTCCATCGCCCGCCTCCGGTGATCGTTCCGCTCACATCGCCCCCCGGTTCCGCCGGCTCCGGCGGCACGGCACGCTCCACGCGGACCGCCTCGACCTGGATCACGAGCTTCACCTCGTCGCCGACAAGACCCGCGTAGGCCGTCATGCCGAACTCCGACCGCTTCAGGCTCGCCTCGATGTCGGCACCGCAAGTGTAGCGAACGAGGAACGGCAGGCGCGTGCAGCCGAAGCGCGTGAGGCGCAGTTCCACCGGGCGCGTCGCGCCCGCGATGCTCAACTCGCCCCGGGCGCGCCTCGGCTCGCCGTTCTCGAACGCGATCGCGTCCGCGCGGAAAGCGAGCTCCGGATGCCGTTCCGCATTCAGGAAGTCCTCGCCGCGGATCACGGCATCGAGCGCTGCATTCCCGGTGCTGACGGAGGTCGCATCGATGGCCACCTCGACGCTTCCCGTGCCCGCATCGCGATCGAGAAGGATGCGCCCCCTGGTGCGCTCGAACCGCCCACGCTGTGTCGAGATTCCCAGGTGCTCCACCGCGAATGCGGGAAAGGTGTGCTGCTGATCGATGGCATATTCTTCCGCGGCCGCGAGCACCGGCCCGGGCAGCAGCGCCATCCCGGCCAGGAGGATGCCGGGCGCGGGCCTCAATGCCCCGCCTTGTCGCCCCACAGCTCCTTCAGCCGCGCGTCGCGCCCGCAGCCGTTGCGGTAGAACTTGTAGCGCACCGGGTTCTTCACGTAGTAGGCCTGGTGATATTCCTCGGCGCGGTAGAACGTGCCGGCCGTCTCGATCGGCGTCACGATCGCGGCCTTGAAGGGCTTCGACTTCTCCAGCGCCGCCCGCGAGGCCTCCGCGGCTTTGCGCTGCGCCTCGTCGTGGACGAAGATCCCGGTGCGGTACTGGCTGCCGCTGTCGCAGAACTGGCGGTCCTTCACCGTCGGGTCGATGTTCACCCAGAACACCTCGAGCAGCTTCTCGTAGCTCACCTTGGCGGGGTCGTAGAGGACCTCGACCGCCTCGGTGTGCCCGGTGGTGCCGGCCGACACCTTTTCGTAAGTGGGGTTGGCGACGTGCCCGCCGATGTAGCCCGAAGTCGTGGAAATCACGCCGGGCGTGGCATCGAACGGCGGCTCCATGCACCAGAAACAGCCGCCCGCGAAGGTGGCCTTCTGCGTCGCGGCCTGCGCCGGGAGGGAGGCCGGCAGCAGCAAGGTGCCGGCCAGAATCAGGGCAGTCAGGATGCGCATCGAGTTCTCCGGAGGTGGGTGGGTGATGGGGACGCGCGGTTGGACCGCAGGAGGCCGCGCGAATTCAATTTCTCCCGCCCCACAGCCAGGCCGCGCCGCGCACGCCGCCCGAGTCGCCGTGCAGGGGCGGCACCAGGCGCGTGCGGATCTGGTCGGAAAAGACGTGCGGCTCCCAGAGCGCCGGCACCCTGCCGTAGAGGCGCTGCAGGTTCGACAGCCCTCCCCCCAGGACGATGACGTCGGGATCGACGATGTTCATCACGACCGCGAGCGCGCGCGCAAGGCGCGCCTCGTGGCGGCACAACGTCGCCTCGCAGACCGCATCGCCCGCCGCCGCGCGCCGCGCGATCTCCGCGGGATCGATCCGCTCCCCGGTGACGCGTGCGTGGTCCGCCGCCAGCGAGGGCCCGGACAGGAAGGATTCCACGCACCCCTCCCGGCCGCAGTAACAGCGCGGCAGCGTCTGCACGTCCTCCCCGGTCATCGGCAGCGGATTGTGGCCCCACTCCCCGGCAATGGCATTGGCGCCGGCGAGGATCGCGCCGTTCACCACGACGCCGCCACCGACGCCGGTGCCGAGGATCACGCCGAAGACCACCGAGGCCCCTTTCCCCGCGCCATCGACCGCCTCGGAAAGGGCGAAGCAGTTGGCGTCGTTCGCCAGGCGCACTTCGCGGCCGAGCCGCGTCTCGACGTCGGACTTGAACGGGCGGCCGTTGAGGCAGGTGGAGTTGGAGTTCTTCACCAGCCCCGTGGCGAGCGACAGCGCGCCGGGCATGGCGATGCCGACGCTGCACCGCGCGCCGCGTTCGCGCTCCACCTCCGCGACCAGGCCGGCGATCGCCGCCAGGATGGCCGCATAGTCGCCCGCGGGCGTGGGCACGCGCCGGCGCAGGGACGGCGTGCCCGTCGCGTCGAGGACTGCGATCTCGATCTTGGTGCCGCCGAGGTCGATGCCGATCCGTTCCATGGTCCGCCCGAATATAGCCGAATATTTCAGATGCAATCGGCGCTGTGAACGAAGTCACATCGACGGCCGGCCGGCCGACGGAAAGTGGGCGCACAAGCAAGGAACAACCCCGCAAGAGCGCACTTTCGCGCACGCCCGGGCCGGGGCACACCGCCCCGGGCGTCGCGCATCCTTTTTGCAATTCCCTTCCGCCGTTGCAGCTTGCGAGGCCCGGTGCCACGCCGCAGCGCGTCGATCCGCATCTACGCATTGCGTATATTGTCTTTTCAATCAACTTGGCAATATTATATGCGCATTGCGTATATCACCGAGAGTGCCCCATGCCGACCCAGCAGTCCGCCCTCCGCGCCGCCATGAAGCGGCTGGGCCTGACCCGCAACGAGTTCGCCGACCGCCTGGGCGTGTCGCGCCGCGCCCTGGCCACCTGGCTGTTGCCGTCCTCTTCGGGGGAACACCGCGCCATGCCCGGCGTCGTGGCGAAGCTCGTCGCGGGACTTCCTGGCGAGGCCGGCGGAGCCGATGCGCCGAGTAACGACGAACCGGGCGCCGGCCTGCGCGACAGGATCACGAAGCGCGGCAAGCCCCACCTGCTGTCCGTCGCGCAGTTCGACCGCGACTCGGCGGAGGAACTGCTGCGGGTGGCCGAGACGATGGAGCCCGTCGCCGCGCGCCGGAAGGTGACGCGCGTGCTCGAGGGCGCCGTCCTCGGCAACCTGTTCTTCGAGCCCAGCACGCGCACGCGGGTGAGCTTCGGGACCGCGTTCTGCCGGCTGGGCGGCTCCGTCTGCGACACCACGGGCTTCACCTTCTCGTCCATGGTGAAGGGCGAGTCGATCGCCGACACGAGCCGGGTCATCAGCGGCTACGTGGATGCCATCGTCGTTCGCCACCCCGAGCAGGGCTCCGTGGCCGAATTCGCCCGCGCAACGCACGTGCCGGTCATCAACGGCGGCGATGGCGTGGGCGAGCATCCCACGCAGGCCCTCCTCGACCTGTACACGATCCGCAAGGAGTTCGCGCGCCAGGGCAGGAAGATCGACGGCGCGCACGTCGCCATGGTCGGCGACCTGAAGCACGGGCGGACCGTGCACTCGCTCATCCGCCTGCTGTCCCTGTATCGCGGGCTCACCATCACGCTCGTGGCACCGCCTTCGCTCGAGATGCCGCCGGGCCTCGTCGGCGTCGCCGGCGCCGCGGGCCACGTGGTGCGCCAGGTCTCTTCCCTGCGCGCGGGCCTGAAGGACGTGAACGTCCTGTACGCCACCCGCATCCAGAAGGAACGCATGTCCGCCGAGGCGCTGGAGTCCTACCCCGTCGATTTCCGCATCGACCGGCGCACCGTGGACGCCCTGTGCCGCAAGGACACCGTCGTGATGCACCCGCTGCCACGCGACAGCGCGCCGGGCGCCAACGATCTCGCGACGGACCTGGACGGGGATCCGCGCCTGGCGATCTTCCGCCAGACCGACAACGGCATACCGGTGCGCATGGCCGTGTTCGCCGTCCTCCTCGGGGTGCAGGGGCTGGTCGCGAAGAGCCTGCGCGATGCCCCCTGGATCTCGCCGCGGCGCATCGGCCCCGGCGACGCGGCATTCCACCGGCTTTCCTGAACCTCAGGGCCGGCGCCGGTCGCGCGAGGGAACGCGATAGAGCCACACGGCGAGTGCGACACCGAATGCGGCGAGCGCCGCCTTCAGCCAGGGCGGCTTCACGAAGAACACGATGGAGATGGCCAGCGTCGCGGACATCAGCGCGATGGCCCACAGCTTCGTCTTCCACGGGATCGCGCGGTGGCGTTCCCATTCCGAGACGATGGGGCCGAAGGTCCGGTGCTGCAGCAGCCAGCGGTGGAACCGCGGCGAGGAGCGCGCGAAGCACGCCGCGGCCAGGAGCATGAAGGGGGTGGTCGGCAGCACCGGCAGGACCAGCCCGGCGATTCCCAGCGCAACGCAGGCGAATCCGGCGATGACCAGCGTGATCCGGACCGCGCGCGAGTCGTGCACCTGCACGGGCCGTCGCGTGCCGTCTCGACCGGCGCATTCCCCGGCCGCGCTAGAATGCGCGCCATGCACTGGCTCATCACCGCGACCATCCTGGTCGGACTTGCCGTCGACCAATGGGGCGGAGCCCACGGCCAGGCGATCGCCAACATCGCCGTGTGGCTGGTCTTCTTCCGCCTCTGGACCCTGTCCGACCCCTCGCAACGTCCCGCCCTCCTCGCCTGCCTCGTCTTCGCCACCGCCGGCGAGGTGTTCCTCTCGCTGGTGTGGGGCCTCTACGACTACCGCCTGGGCAACATCCCGCTCTTCGTTCCCCCCGGCCATGTCCTGCTCTATTACCTCGGTACGCAAGCCGCGTTGCGCCTGCGGGACGGCCACGAATGGTGGATCGCCGCCGCGGCCCTGCCCGTCGTCGCCGCACTCGCCTGGACCGGGCGCGACACCCTCGGCGTGGTCCTTTTCGCGATGTTCCTCGCCTGCATGACCTGGTCGCGCGCGCGCAAGCTCTACGCGGCGATGTTCGCGCTTTCCCTCGTGCTGGAACTTTGGGGAACCTGGCTCGGCAACTGGGCCTGGCGCCACGAGGTGCCGTGGCTCGGGCTCGCCACCGCCAATCCGCCGCTGGCGGCGGGCGCCTTCTACTGCATGCTCGACCTGCTCGTGGTGAGCGCTGCGGCGGCGTGGCCCCGTCAGCCGTTGGCGATGCCCATCCCGGCGCCCAGCACGCCTTCGCACCAGGCCGCCACCTGCAGCGCGCGCTCGTCCTCGCGATAGCGGCCGACGACCTGCAGGCCCAGCGGCAGCCCGCGCGGCCCGCGTCCCGAAGGCATCGTGATCGCCGGCAGCCCGGCCATCGTCCACAGCGAGCAGAACGTGGCCTCCCCCGTATTGGCGAGCCCCTCGGGCGCCTCCCCCGGCGCGGGAATCGCGACGATGGCATCGCAGCCGTCGTAGAGCCCGTCGAGCCAGCGGCGGTACTCGTCGCGGCGCGCCAGGTTCTTCACGTGCTGCTCGGCCGTGATGCGCTTGCCGCGGTCGAGCAGCTCGGTGAGCGTCTGCGACATCTGCAGGCGATGCCGCGATTCCAGCGACGCGAACCCGCGCGCCGCCTCGTAGTCCATGATGCCCTGCACCACGCTCCACGCCTCGTTGAACGCCGGCGGCAGGGGCACGTCGCGAACCAGGGCCCCCGCATCCTTCAGGGTGGCGACCGCCTCGGTGAAATTGGCGCGCTGCGCCTCGGAAGCGACCGACCACTTGGGCGTCTTCACCACCGCCAGGCGCGGGGCATGGCCGAGGGAGGCAAGGGGAACGGATAGCGAACGCATCCCGGCTCGGATCCCCGTCGCCTCGTCGCGCAGGTCGAGTCCCATGAGGCAGGCGCCAAACCAGGCCGCGTCCTCCACGCAGCGGGCGAAGACGCCCACGGTGTCCAGCGTGCGGCTGAAGGGGTACACGCCGTCGCGCGAGATGGCGCCGAAGCTCGGCTTGTAGCCCACCACGCCGCAGTAGGCCGCCGGCCGGATGACCGACCCGAGCGTCTGCGTGCCGACCGCCACCGGCACGAACCCGGCGGCCACGGCGGCGGCCGAACCGCTCGACGAGCCCCCCGGGGTGTGCGCCAGGTTCCACGGGTTGCGCGTCTTGCCGGGGTGGCGGAAAGCGAACTCGGTCGTCACGGTCTTGGCCATCACCAGGCCGCCCAGGGCCTCCAGGCGGCGGACCAGCCAGGCGGAACGCCCCGGGACGTGGTTGGCGAAGATGCGCGAGCCCATGCGCGTGGGAATGCCGCGCGTGGCGATGATGTCCTTCACCCCGACCGCGACCCCGTACAGGGGCAGTTCCTTGAGGATGCCCCCGGAGCGTTCCTCGGCCTCGGCCATGGCGCGGGCGGGCTCGAACCACTCGAAGGCCTGGATGCGCGGCTCGAGGGCGGCCACGCGCTGGTTCAGGGCCTGGACATAGTCCTGGACGTTGAGGCGGCCTTCCCGGAAAGCGGCATGCAGGGCGCGCAGGCCCAAGGCGTGGGGTTCCATCCCGCTATTCTGCCGGGGGAACCTCGCCGGGCCAACCCATCCGCTCAGGAAAGGGCCTGCAAAAGGGCGTCGATCCCGGATTTCGCGATGATTTCGTCGTCGCTCGCCTTGACCCCGGAAACCCCGACCGCCCCGACCAGCTGGCCGTCGATCTCGATGGGCAGCCCCCCTTGCAGGAGCACGGGCTGCCCGGGGGCGGACAGGAACGAATAGCGCCCGTTGTTGACCATCTCCTCCAGCACCCGGGTGGGCCGCTTGAAGCCGACCGCCGCCTTTGCCTTGCCCAGGGCCGTCTCGACGCTCGAGGACTGGGTCCCGTCGAGGCGCTGCAGGTAGAGGGCGTGACCGCCGTCGTCGACCACCGCGATCACCACTTTCCAGCCGTTGGCACTGGCCGTTGCCTCGGCGGCAGCGGCGACGAGCCTCGCGGCTTCCAGTGTCAGGACCTTCTTGGAGGGGAGGACGAGGGGCATGGCAGGCTCCGGTGGGAATCAGGCGCCAGATCATACCGGTGGCGGAAAGTCCCGGTCACGGAACCTGTGCGAAAATTGCGCGTCTCAACGTACATGGTCGCCATGCTGAACCGCCTCCCGTCTCGTGCCATTTTCACAGCCATATTCGTGGCTTGCGCCTCCCTCATCGGCTTCGGCCTCGCCCTGCAGCACGCGGTGGGGCTGGAACCCTGCCCGATGTGCATCCTGCAGCGCTATGCGTTCGTGATGATCGGCCTGGTCGCGCTGGTCGCGGCCATCCATGGCCCGGTGCGCACCGGCGTGCGCGTCTACTCGTCCCTCATCGCGGCCTTCGCCATCGCCGGGGGCAGCGTTTCGGTGCGGCAATCGCTCCTGCAGCGCTTTCCGGCCCCGGAGCCGTCCAACTGCATGGCCTCCGACCTCGACTTCCTGCTCGGCAACTTCCCGCTGGCCCAGGCCCTGCCCAGGATCTTCGCCGGCACCGGCGACTGCGCCAAGGTCGAATGGAGCCTCTTCGGGCTATCCATCGCGGAATGGGCCCTGGTGTGGTTCCTCGGGTTCCTGGCGGTGGCGGCCTGGCTCGCGATCTTCCGCAAGCGCCCCGTTCCGGCCGTTGCCTGACCGCCGCATCTTCCTGCGCCGCGCCCTCGGCCTCGCCACGGCGGGGTTCCTCGCGCCGCGCGCGGTGCTGGCCCAGGCAAGACCGAAGTTCGCCTCCTATCCCTTTACCCTCGGCGTTGCCTCCGGCTCGCCCACCGCCACGGGCGTCGTCCTCTGGACGCGGCTGGCGCCGGAGCCGCTGGCCGGTGGCGGCCTGGGTCCGGAGGGCATCGAGGTCCGGTGGGAAATCGCGCACGACGAGAAATTCGCACGCATCGCCAGGCGTGGAACGATCGAGGCAGGTGCGGCGCGGGCGCACGCCGTGCACGTCGAGGCCGAAGGGCTCGATCCCGCCCGCTGGTACTTCTATCGCTTCATCGCCGGCGGCGAGACGAGCGCCACGGGACGCACGCGCACCGCTCCGCCGGGCGGCGCGGGCGACGGGCGGCTGAAGCTCGCCCTCGCCTCCTGCCAGCACTACGAGCAGGGCTACTTCGTGGCGCACCGCCACCTCGCCGCCGAGCAGCCCGACCTGGTCGCCTTCGTCGGGGATTACATCTACGAGCGCAGCCGCAAGGGCAACAACGTGCGCACGCACAACACGGACGAGCCGAAGACGCTGGCCGGGTACCGCGACCGCTACGCGCAATACCGGACCGATGCCGACCTGCAGGCCGCACACGCCTGCGCGCCGTGGCTCGTGACCTGGGACGATCACGAAGTGGCCAACGACTACGCCAACGACCGCAGCCAGGACCTGGACCCGGCATTCCTCGCGCGCCGCGCGGCGGCCTACCGCGCGTATTTCGAGCACATGCCGCTGCGCCCCTCCGTGCTCCGGCCGGATGGCGAGGTGCGCCTCTACGGCAGCCTCGCCTGGGGCGATCTCGCGAATTTCCACCTGCTCGACGACCGGCAATACCGGTCGCACCAGGCATGCCCGCGGCCGGGGCGGGGCGGCAGCACGACCGTCGGCCCGTCGTGCGCCGAGCGCGTGGCAGCCGGACGCACCCTGCTGGGCGCGGATCAGGAGCGCTGGCTGGACGAGAGCCTCGCGGCGTCGAAGTCGCGCTGGAACCTCCTCGTGCAGCAGACCCTCATGGCGCCGGCAGGACACCCCGGAAAGGACGGCGTCCAGCACTGGACCGACGGCTGGGACGGCTACCCCTGGGCGCGCGCCCGGCTGCTCGATTCGCTGGCGAAGAGCGGCGCGACCAATCCGGTGGTCCTGGGCGGCGACGTGCACACGAACTACGTCGCGAACCTCCATGCGCGGCCGGAGGATCCCGCCTCGCCGGTGCTGGCGGCGGAGTTCTGCGGCACCTCGATCAGCGCCGCCGGTTCCGGAGCCAAGCTCGTGGCCGCGGTGCGCGACGCCAACCCGCATATCCTGTTTGCGGACGGATCGAAGCGCGGTTATGCGCTGCTCGCGTTCTCGCGCGATGGTCTCGAAACGCGTCTTCGCGTCGTGGACTCGGTGAAGCAGCCGGATGCCGGCGTCGCGACGGCCGCCACATTCACGGTGCGCGCGGGCCGGCCCGGCATCGAGGCCTAGGAAAAGGAAAAAGGGGGCCGGGCTCGAATTGCCGACGATTCGAGCCCGGCCCCTTTTTTGCCGCTACCATGGCGGCGATGATGGCTGCCGCAATGCTCGCTGCCTCCCTGTCGCTTCCGGCTGCACCCGTGGGGCTTTACGAGCCCGGGGGATTCCGGATGACGACCGGCGCGCAGGCTGGCGAAGCGCTCATTCCCGCGGCACGGTTCCTGTTCCAGGACGAAACGATCGCCCTGCCGGCCGGCGGGCCCCTCGCGAGCCACGCGCGCGCGACCGAACCTTTCGCCGACATCCGGACGTGGGCCGCGAATCCGGGACCCCTCACCTTGCCGCCGCTGGTGTGGATCGCCTCTCCGGAACGCATGACAGGCGTGCGCATCGACGCCGAGGGCCGGCGCTTCGCATCGGCCGGCCGCAGCGGGCCGCTCGCGCTCGTGGCGAAGATTCCCCTCAACCGGTCCTGGGCCGACGCCTCCACCTTTGCCTACCTGGCCCGCCGTCCGGTCACGATGCGCGGCGAGATGAATCCGGAAGGCCAGTTCATCGCGCGCACGTTCTGGCCCGAGGACTGGCGCCTCGACGACAAGGCGGACGCGATTCCCCTGCCCGCGGACGGTGAGCCGCAACTCGCCGTGCGCGGACTCATCCGCAGCGCCCCCCGCGGCGGCGCCGACTCGCCCTTCGCCACGCAGATCGCCTGGGAACGCGAGCCGGGAAAGCGGGCGTGGGCCGGAAGCGCCGTCGTCGGCGTGATGGTG